>NZ_OZ032162.1:612976-919464 GCF_964026565.1 Rickettsia endosymbiont of Ceutorhynchus obstrictus | reverse complement strand
CGTTTTTTTGATAAATGTGTGCAATATAACTATTTTCTTATCTATAGCTAAATAATATATTGATCTTGCTATATTATCTTTACCACGTAACCTTAATTCCCAAAATTTGCCTTCTATATTTCTTGTATGTGGCATCCCTACATTATGTGGGCTAAATTCAATAAGCAATTCGCATACATATAAAAAATCGGCTTGCAGATCGTAAGTAAGCTTCTTTACTTCTTTTTCTGCAACTTTATTTATAAATTCTATAGTCCATTTTTTCATATAGGTAATATATCAAGTTTGATATATTACTCAATAACTTTTTATTAATATTTAATGTATGATGCAAGTATAGCTTCTTTTAAATTCTAAATAATAATCTTATATGAGTATTTTATCATATAAATAGAAAAGCTTAACAATGATTAAGATATATTTTATGATCTCTTCCATTTGTAATCCATGGTAAAAGCCTCTATAATACAGGGATTGGAGGTATTTTTGTGATTAAAATTTATAGCTCAAAAAATTACAAATTATTTGATAAACATTTAAATAAAATAGCAGCTAGCACGATTGATAAATTCGGCTCCCGGGATAATATTGTTATTTTTCTGCAAGAGCTATGCGAAATAGGCAATATCGGTCTTGCTGCTAAGAAGGTAATAGTAGGATCTCCTATACATTTACACAAACTAATTCATGATGACAAATATTTAACTAAATGCGTCAGTCTTGCGCTTAGATACGCATCCGAAAGAGCTGAAGCCGTACTCTATGATCGGGCTATTAACGGCTATGAGGAATTAACTTATAACGAACAAGGTGAATGCATAGCACGTAAGAAAAAATATTGTTCTAGGAGTTTGCTGGAGTATTTAAAGGCTAATTCACCGAAATATCAAACTAATATCAAAAACGTTAGCGAAATTAAAAAACCGGATAATATGCAGATAAATTCAAATGACATGGATATTTTTGAGATAGAAGCTTATAGAGCAGAAGCAGAAAATGAAGAAGAAGCAAATAACTAGTAATAACAAAACAAGTAAACAAAAAACTATAAAATTCCCTGTTAATTGGTCACCTTATCCGTTTCAATTACCTTTGTGGCGTTATCTGTATAATGGCGGCAAGATAGCAATAGCGGTATGGCATAGAAGATCAGGTAAAGACATAATGGGTATTAACTGGATTACGGCAGCCGCACTACGTGAAGTTGGGCTGTACTGGTATGTATATCCAACCTATGAACAAGCTAAAAAGGCGATATGGCAGGGTATGACTTTAGAGGGGCGCCCTTATATGTCTTTTATTCCGGAGGCAGCTATTGCTAAATCACAGCAATATAAGCAGCGAATAGTATTTAAAAACGGTTCGGTAATTCAGTTTGTCGGTAGTGATCGCTATAGTAGTATTAGAGGAAGCGGTATTAAAGGAGCAGTGATTTCCGAATATTCTTATCACGACCCAAGGGCGATGAGTTCGGTAATAGAGCCGATGGTAATACGCAATAATTCGTGGCTGCTTTATTTATATACGCCTGCCGATGATCCAAAATTAATACACGGCGAAGAGTTATATTTAAAATATAAAGACGATAAAACGGCATTTTGCGAAATAAAAACCATTGAAGATACTACGGATCATGATAGCAAGCCTTTAGTGGCGGTTGCAAGCCTTAAATCAGTAGACATGACAACTGAAGAAATCCGCCGAGAATTTTATTGCGACTTTGAAGCCTATCGTTACAAACGCGCCGATCAAGGCGGTACGTTTGTCGAGCAGTTAAGACTTGCCGAAGCGGAAGGACGCATAACTCAGCTGCCTTACGATCCGGCTTACAAGGTGAATACTTATTGGGATATCGGCATAGTTGATTACACTAGTATTTGGTTTGTACAGGAAAAGAAAAAGGGGCTGGATATTATAGATTTCTATATTAACAGAGGCAAAGGCTTAGAGTTTTATTTAAATCATTTAAGGCTTCGCCCCTATATTTATGGAAGAAATGTGCTGCCTCATGATATGGCTAGGCGTCAAATGCCGACCTTGGATACACGATTACAACAAGCAAACGAGATAGCGGAAAAGCTAGGCTTTGTACCTTTTGAGCTAGGACGAAAATACTTACGGGAAGAAATGATAAACAAAGCCCGTAATTTACTTACGGCGAGCTATTTACGAATAGACGAGAGAAAATGCCGAGAAGGGTTAAACGGCTTATATGAGTTTGATGCGAGTAAGCGTGGTACTCATTCAAGCTCGACTAGATGTACCGATATAGTAGAGAGTTTTTGTTATCTGGCAATGGATGCTAAAACCGGCACGCAGCAGGAAAGCTTTAATATTAATTATTTACGCTATAATAAAGTTATTAGTGATTATAACGCTTTAGAAAGATAAAAAATAATAAATAAAAGGGATTAAAAAAATGGGAGGATTATTTAAAAAGCCGTTTAAGGCAATTACCGGAGCGATAAGTAAATACGTACCGGGCGGCAAGTACTTAACCGGTAGAGAAACCGAGAGGCAAAAATTCCATTATAACAATGCCTTAAATGAATATAACAGCTATGCCTCGGAAGCACAAACGGCTATTGATAATTTAAGCAACCAATTATACGAATCGGCACAGAGATTGCAAAGTATCGAACAACAGAAATATCAACATGGACAAAGTAGCGGACGCTTACAAAATCAGGTGGAGCAGTATCAAAGGGGATTGCAGAATCTAGAGCAGCAAAAAACAAGTTTAGGATCGGAAGCAAACGAATTGCAGGCAGCCTTTGAAGCTTTTAAAAGTAAAGCTCCGTCGCTTGCCGGTAAAATAAGCGAAATGCAGAAGCTGCCGGGTAATTTCCAATCAATGTTCGAGTCGGTTTTACAGCAAAAGGATAGGCTTAGAGGTTTAACCGAAGAAGAAGCCGGCGGCGAGATAAATAAATATCACGCTAGCGTGGATAATTTAAAGAAGCAGCGAGAGCAAGCAGAGAATAACATAAGGCAGCAGATGGACGCCATAACCAAAGAGCATACGGGGCTTGAGAGTGAAAAAGCTAATTTAGAAAATAGGTTGTCCTCCTATAGCTCGCAACAAAATAGGCTATTACAAGATACCGGCAATTTTAATAATGCTCGCAGTACACTAGAGAATGTTATCCGCAATTATCAGAATGAACAACAAAGATTAGAAAATGAATATAACAGCCATAAATCACAGACTGAAAACCTAAATAGTCAGTTAGATAATTACAGCAATAGCGCCCAAGCACATTTAGATAATTTGGGAAATGCGGTAGGTTTTCGGGCAAATAAACTTAAAAAAGCTAACAGGCTAACGGGTTTGACGCAAGGAGCAGCACTTGCAGCTTTAACATTCGGTGCAGGTATGTATCTTGCTCCTGCCGCTGCCGCGGGTAGTGCGACCGGAGCAGCAGCAACAACCGGAGCTACGGCAGGTGCAGCTGCTACATCCGGGTCTTTCGGTGCTTCTATGCTTGGGTCACTCGGAACGGGGTTACAATATGCCGCACCTTTACTCGGTATCGGTCATTATATGAATATGATGAATAAAGGCAAAAGTCTTGGAGGACTTGAGAGAGCAACGTTTGAGAGAGGAGCAAGAGGATACGGTAATACGCCTTTCTCACGGCAGCAGGATTTATTCGGTAACAAAACCGCAATTCCGGAGCTTGGCGGCTTAAAACAATCGCTATCGCATTTTAATATGCCGACAATACCGAAATTACAGGATTTGCCGCAGCTTGGGGAGTCGTTAGGTAAAATTGCCTCGCTCGGAGATATTGAGTCTTTAAGTTTAGGGCTACCGCAAATGACTTCGGCAGACGGCAAAAAATACAGCTCGGAAGTATTATATGATATGAATTTTTTGAAGAAACTTAAAAAAGTATCGAGAAGTTTAGGAACACCTTATTTAAGAGCAAATACAAATTATCCCTATTCCCAAAGAGTAAATAGTTATGCGTGATGAATTAAGTAATAAAATAGAATATTTTGAGACGCTAAAGACCAAACGAGAGAAATGGAACGCCGTGTGGGACGAATTAAAAAAATATGTCTGTCCGCAAACCACCGGCAATAAGGAAATATTTGATTCAACCTCTATTTGGTCAAGGGAGCAATTAGCTTCAGGCTTGCAAAGTTTAATGGTTAATCGAGCTATTAAATGGTTTAATATTAATTTGTTAGAGCAAGAAGGTAGCGAGGATGAACAACCATTAAACGAGCTACCGGAAGTTAAATTATGGTTGGAGACGATAGAAAACACTATCTTAAATATTTTTAATAATCCGGGATCGAATTTTTATAATCAAATACACGAGTTTTTTTTAAATCTTGCTGCATTTGGCACTAGTATATTTTATGTCGAAGAAGAGCCGGATTTGCGGTCAGGGCTGTTTTTTCGCAATATTAGTCTAAAAGAATGTTATTTTGAAGAAGATAAATACGGCTTTGTTAATTCGATGTATCGACTTTTTACGGTGAACGTCAAGACGGCGGCAAACAAATGGTCTGACTTTGCGCCGTTTAAAGAGAAGCTACTAAAAGACCCCGATGAACAAATAGAGATATTACATATCGTAGCTCCTGCCAATGAAAAGAGCAAAACTAATCGTAAAACCAATCAGCACGGCTATAGCTCGGAATATATTTATTTAGCTGAGCAAAAAATTATCTCCGAGTCCGGTTATTCCTACTTTCCGTTTTTCGTCACCAGGTGGATTAAGGAGGAAGGTGAAGTATACGGCTATGCGCCTGCTCATCACGTTTTACCGGATATTAAGCTGTTAAATTCCTTTAGAAAAACCGGCATACAAGTTGTACAAAAACAGGAGCAACCTTCTTGGTTAATACCGAAGGACGGCTATCACTTGCCGCTTCGTGATACGCCGGGAGCGAGTAATTTTTTTCGCAACGGCACGCTTGACAAGATAAGCCCGCTAAATAGAGTGGAAAATCCTATGTGTACGGAGCTGCAACAAGATAAATGCCGAGATGCGATATTTAAGGCTTCTTATATTGATATATTTCGCATGCAGAAAGAAAATAAAGAAATGACGGCAACCGAGGTGCAAATAAGAAATGAGGAGCAAATGCGGATGATGTCGCCGATGGTCGGCAGAATTGAAACGGAGTTTTTAAATCCGCTAATTAGAGCTATTTACGGAATCTTAGCCAAGTATAACAAATTACCGATATTAGAAGGAATAAATGCTCTACCCGACATTGAAGTTAGTTATGTCTCACCTTTAACCAGAGCGCAAAAATCATCGGCAGTTAATAGTATTGAGCAAGTAATAGGATTCTTCCAACGTAGCGGTATTAGTAATTTCTGCCCGGAGATTTACGACAATATCAACTGGGATTTATGTTTTAAACTACTTGCCGAACATAGAGGGATACCGCAATCGATCCTTAGACCCGACAAAGAAGTAATGCAAATCAGACAGCAACGGAAAATGGCTCAGGTACAGCAAATGCAAGCTCAGCAATCGCAATTACCGATACAATAAAAAATAGATTGATTTAATTTAAAATATAAGTAGATTATGAAAATTCTAATTGAAACAAATAACTCTCAAAGCGAGCAAATTAATTCTGATATAAATATAGTAATTCAAAAGGCAAAAGATTTAACACAAATTTATAGTAGAATTTTTACCTCAAATGATGGTAAAATGATCTTAGAAGATCTGGCAAATATGAGCGGCATGTATAGAAGCAACTTTATAGCCGATAATGATAGGCACACGGCTTATTTAGAAGGACAAAGATCGTTGTTTTTATATATCTGTTCGCAGCTGGAAAATAACATTAACAATATGGAAGGAAATTTATGAGTAATATAGTCAGTTTTGATTACGCTATTAAAAATTTATTAAGAAATAAAGGCGATTATGACATAGTTGAGGGGTTTATTTCGATTATTCTTAAAGATGCAGGATATAGTGCAGTAAAAATAACAGCAGTACTTGAAAGTGAAAGTAATAAGGAAAAAGAAACATTAAAGTCTAGTGTAGCAGACGTCGTAGTTGAAGACGAACAAGGACATAAATATATAGTGGAAATAGATCGCTCACATACTAATCTTTTCCTTAATAAAGCTTGTTTTAACAGCAGCCGTTTAATCGTCGATAGTATTTCTAAAAGCGAGGACTACTCTACTATCAAAAAAGTATTCCATATTAATTTATTATATTTTCCGTTTGCCAATATGAAAGTACCGTTATATCACGGAAAAACTGTTTTTAGAGAGGTTGACCACAAACATCCTATGCACTTGCACTTAGCCGACATGGGCGGCAGAATATTTGACAATTATAATTTGTTTCCGGAGTATTTTGTAATATCTGTACCTTTATTTGATGATGTTGTAAAAGATGAAATGGATGAATGGCTATATATGGCAAAACATTCAGAAGTAAGAGAAGATTTTAAATCACCTTACATGAAGAAAATAGCCGAGAAGCTTAGCATACTTAAGATGACTCCTAAAGAATTAAAAGCTTATCGAGACTATATGAACAAAACCTTAAAGGAGCGTGATTATATTGTTTCTGCTGAAGAAAAAGGCAGAGAAGAAGGCAGAGAAAAAGGCATCGAAGAAGTAGCCAGAAACTTGTTAGTGGATGGAGTAAATGTAAACACGATTTCAAAAGCAACCGGTTTATCTATAGAAGAGATCGAGAAATTAAGGAACGAAAAGCCTGAATAGCTATAAGGAGGTCGTTACCCGCTACGCAGTTAACGGCTTATGCTCTTTTTTATGACGCTGTGTTAGGTAAGTACCTAAACCTACGAAACGACGTAGTCACAGCGTATGTTTATTATAATACTAAAAGATTCAACCTACAAGAATTAATTATAAGAATAGGTTGAAAATACCGTTACAATTTCTTTAGGTAATAAAGGATAAGAAAAATGGAAGAACAGCAAGAATTACAAAGTGATAATACCCTGGAAGCAGCCAGCACGTCATGGTTGTCGGCTTTGCCGGAAGATCTGCAAAAAGCAGAATCGTTGAGTAAGTTTAAAGATGTTTCCTCGTTGGCAAGCAGCTATTTGGAAGCCGAGAAGGGCTTAAATAGTCGTGTTGCTATTCCAAAGAATGATGCAGCTGATGAAGAATGGAATAAGTTTTATGCTCGTTTAGGTTTGCCTGAAGATAAAAAATATACTGATAAAAGAACTACGGAAGATGAAGAGTATTTAAAGCAATATGAAGAGATGTTTTACCAAAGCGGTCTGAGCAAAAGGCAGGGAGAGAAGCTGCTCGGCAGCTTGTATAATTTCTCGATGGATCTACAAAAAAAACAGCAGGAAGAAATAGAGGGATTGCGCCGTTCAAATATAGATTGGTTAAAAAAGCATTATAATGACGGTTTTGATAGTAAAATGCAGGTGATGCAGGCGGCTTTGTCTAAATTCGGAACGAAAGAATTGGCGGGATTAATAGAAGAATCAAGCTACTCTCCTGCCCTGGTAGACTTGCTCGTTAAAGTCGGCGAAACGTTAAAATCCGATTCACTTATAACAGGAACAGAGAAGCCTATAATTACAGGAGCGGAATCGGCATTAAAAGAGATTAAAAGACTTGAATCCGATGAGGGTTTTATGGTAAAATTTAAAGATAAAAATCATACCGGTCACACTGAAGCAGTGAATCAGATGGAGCAATTATACGATATTGCTTACAATAAGAAGTGATAAATCACGAGTGATAACTTCTCGTAAGGTCGCTAACATAGCGGTAACCTTTTAAAAAGAAGCCACAAATAATTATCAACGTATTAATATCAAGATATTTTAATATCCGGATATTTAATTATTTAGGTTTAACAATTTTAAGAGGTTACAAACATGGAACAAATTACCGATGGTCTAAAAGAGCAATTCGCTCGCAATATCGGACTCGTTATTCAACAAGAAGGCTCAAAACTCCGTAAGTTCGTTACAAATGAAACTCAAGAGACGGAAGTCATCCAATTTGAAACGATGCACACTCACGAAGCTTTGCCGAGACATAGAACGGCAGCAGGCTATCATGAACCCGGTGACGGTAATGAGAATAAACTTGAAAAATTAACCGAATTTAAAACTCCAAGAATTACTAGACGCCAAGCAACAGCGCAAGCCTATTATTGGACGGCTGCCATGGATAGAAACGATAAGCTTAATCTGCTTAGCGATCCGACCAGTAAATTCCCAAAACTTGCAGGCTGGGCAATAGGTAGGAAACAAGATCAAATTATTATCAATAGCTTTGCCTCGCCTGTTAACGGCGGTAGAACGGGGCAAAATATTATTTACTTTGACGTAGCAAATAACGTTATTCCGGTCGGTGTTAAGCTGGTTGATACGACGCTTGCACTGCATGCAAATAGCTTAGCAGGGGTTCATAACGGGCAGCAAGG
Organism: Rickettsia endosymbiont of Ceutorhynchus obstrictus; assembly: GCF_964026565.1. Taxonomy (NCBI): domain Bacteria; kingdom Pseudomonadati; phylum Pseudomonadota; class Alphaproteobacteria; order Rickettsiales; family Rickettsiaceae; genus Rickettsia; species Rickettsia endosymbiont of Ceutorhynchus obstrictus. The sequence goes on along the minus strand of NZ_OZ032162.1, from coordinate 911,041 downwards.
AGCAAACGCCAAGGAAGCAATGCGAACCGGCGGATTAACAGTCGAGAAACTACTTAAAACTCAACAATTACTTAAAAAACACAGTTTCGGTGCAGATGAAAAATATTATTTAGTTTGCTCCTCTCATCAAATCGGCAATTTACTCCGAGATAGCCAAGTAACAAGCTACGATTATAACAGCGTTAAAGCCTTAGTAAGCGGGGAAATAAACTCATTTGTCGGCTTTAATTTTATCATTACCGAGATGCTAGGAGGCATAAGAGGTACGACCAACTCCATAAGAGATTGTTATGCCTTTACGGAAAGTTCTATAAGATTCGGTAGTGTTACCGGTTCAGTTGAGCGGCAAATAGATAGGTTAGTGCAATATCACTATGCACCGAGTTTATACTATTCCGAAAGCTTTGGGGCTACTCGTACGGAAGAGGGACAAATAGTTTGCATTAAATGCTTAGAGCCGGCTGATGTTGCAGGACATACGGGAGAACATTGGCAGGCAGCAGCAGATGATGCGCATTTTAACGGTGCAGTGCATGCAAGTATCGTCCCACGGCAGATGATTGGAGCGCAATGTCGTAATGTCGATAATACGGCAAATATTGTAGTTGATGCATTGGAGCCGTTATTATTAAAGTAAAATTTGTAAGCTATGAAAGAAGAAATAATCCGCAAAGCATTAGTATTGTTAGGTTCAAATAGTAATATTCAGGGTAATATTTCCGGCGGCAATGCTGCTAATAAAGCCGAGAATCTTTGCGAGGAATTTGTCGAAGCTGCAATTGAAGAAAATGTCTTGTCGGTTAAATGGGGATTTGCATTAAAGCGTATTGATAATATTGAAGGTGAAGAAAGTAGCTTTAAGCCGATACCGGGGATAAATGACTGTGTAAAAGTAGCAGTTATAGTTCCCTCTAACTTAGAGTTTTATATTGAGAGTGGAAGAGTATATTTTAAAGGCGGTAAGTTAACATCGATTTTTTATTACTCGCAGCAGAGCATAGAATATTTACTTGATAATGATAAAACGGCTTGGCGTCAGATACCGCAAAGCTTCAAATTACTTTGTAGTTTAGGACTTGCCTCGCAAGTAGCTTTTGCCATGTATTCAGATAGTTTATTTGCCGACGGCTTAAAAAGACAATATTTAATCAGGCTTGAGGAAGCGAGGCGCATCCACTCTATCGGTTACAATTTAATCAATTCCGGTGAAATATAAAACCGTATTTCATGGATAATTTCAAACTATCAATATTCTTATTTGCGTAACTGATAAATAACTTTTATGCCGGAACAATTCATCTATTCACAAAAAAATAACTTTTCAGGCGGTGAGCTAACGCCGACTATTGAAGGACGCACCGAGCTTGGGTTATATCAAAACGGCGTGAAGAAATTAATTAACTTCATGCTGTTACCTTCAGGCGGTATTATGCGCCGGCACGGTACGCAGTTTGTACATTTATTTAAGGATAATGTACCACGGAAAATAATAAGTATAATGTTCTCAAGGAAGTTATCTTATTTGCTGATTTTTGAGGCTCATCGAGACAAAACTACTTGCTCGTTTTTTGTCGGCGGTGAACTGTTTTTAACTAGTAAAACGCTGCTAGATAACGGACAGAATTTTACCTTTCGAATTAAGGATTTTTCCTATTGCTGCTTTCAAGGAATAGCCTATATAAGTTTTGGTATCAATAGACCAATATTTAAATTCTCAGTCGATCCAGCAATTGTTGAAAAGTTTTACGCTCATTTAGGAACGCAGCAACAGCTATCATCTTCAAGCGGTGCTGTTTCATCATCTCTAGCAACGGCAGTAAATTTTCCCGATAAAGATAAGATGTTTATAATCGAACCGCTAAAATGTCATGTGAATTATTATAAGCAAAATAACCAAGCAATACAAAAACCGTTTAACGAAGTAATATATAATGCTGAAATTGATAAAATAAACGATGAGCTAAAAAAACTGCATACCCAAAGTGCCGCTAATATCTATGAACAACAGCAAGCACAAATATATGCCACTCACCTAGTAACATTTGAGAATCGCTTATGGTGTTTTGGGGTTAATAAAAATATTCACTCAATTTGGGCAAGCTATAAGGGCGACTTTAGCGATTTCCGTATGGCGTATAAAACGCTGCTAGAGGCACGTAATCCGTTAACAGCCTTCTCTGCAACATTCTCTTCAGCTACTTTTGATAATGTTTTATGGTCAATTCCTTTTTCTTCGGAGTTATTGCTGGGGACAACAGACGGCATATATTTAGTAAAAGAAGGGGATCGAGCTAAAGGCGAGTTTATCAAAATCCATAAAGAGCTGGATGTGCCGGTATCACCGATAAAACCGGTTATCATCGGTAAAACAATCTTTTTTGTCGAAGGCAGCGGTAATAAGATTAATAGCTTATATTACTCACAAGAAAAAGGCGGCTTTCAGTTATACGATATAACGGCTTTTGCAGAACACATGTTTACCTCCGGCATAAGGCAAATAGTCGGTATTAATAGTCCATTCTCGATGGTCTTTGCAGTACTTAAAGATGGGTCATTTAATAGTTTTACCTATTCGCAAGATTTAAAAATTATGGGCTGGACACCCCAATTACTCGGCGGTAACAATGCTCTCGTACTAAGTGTTGCACCAATTTATGGCGATAATGAAGATAAATTATATTTTCACGTACGAAGAAATGACGATATAGGTGTTGGCACAAAAGAATATCTAGAAGCACTACACCCTAAATATTTTACTGCTAAAAATAATGAGATGCATAAGCCTATATATGCAGACTGTCATATTAATATTAGTAGACCCGGCGAGCAATTAATAGATCATACTATCATGCAAGCTTTAAAGGATGATAGTAGTGTAGAATTTAGAGGCGGCATTACTAAGCTGGAAACTATAGTCCAATCTCAAGCAGCAAATATTTTAAAGCTAAATATTGATAATATCGATATCGATAATAATTTTAAATACGGCAATAAATTAGTGAGAGATTACGGCGTTGAGAGTGAAGCAATAAAAACTTTTCTAACGAAATACTACAAAGAGCAAATGCCGGCAATTATGGAGCTGCTTGGCGTTTCTTTTGCCTTTTATCGTATTTTCTCAAAAATCTATGCCAATTTAGAAAATGTTTTTAGCGGTGAGCCTGCAAGTTTAGCTGAAGCCGAGCAATTACTTTATGAAGGGGAAAAACTTGTCGGTGATATAATCCAAACTATAAATAATATAATACAACAAAATTGGCAAGTTCCAACAAGTTTGAGTAATAACGAATTAATCGAATATCTACCGAATAGTGCATTTGCATTTTATCCTGCCATCTGTCTAAAAATCAAACAATTAAATCTTGATTCTATAAAAGCTACTTTACGACTTGCGAAAGAAATAATTAAAGCCGCAAAAACTGTTATTAATCTACAGTTTGAGCAGGAACACGAATTAAACGAACTACGTAGAAGCGTTGCAAAATTAAATAAAAAATTACTGCTATATTATGCAAATCGGGATCATGATAATAAGCAGGAGTTATCGGTTAATATAAAAAAATTCTTTAAACAAAAAACGATCGGTTTTTATAGTGAGTTGTTAAATATCACTCATCCGACATTAACGGAGTATTTATTTGGTAGTGATATTAAGAAGTTTATAACGGAGCATTTGACAGATATTGATCAAAATACCAACGAAGAGCAGTTAAAGGAAAAAATTACCGCAATAGTTAAACAGCTCCTTACCAAGCTTGAACAAGGATACGGCAATAGAAAATTTGAGGAAATAGTATCTGATAAAAGACGGGAAGAGATATATAAGTTATTGCAGTCAATAATGCTAGAGAAAAACTTAAATGAAAAAAATAAAGAGTTTTTACTTAATGATCAATTAAGCGAAATTATCAATGAAATAGTTGAAAGTTATGAATTTGTTGAACCAATTTATGGCAGTGAAAGAAGTGACGGGTCAGAAAATGCCCAAAGCGGAGATGATGAAGAGGAAAAAATAAGCGATGAAGTATATACTTTCATGCAAGAGCTAAAGGAAAATTTAAGTAATTTTCAGCGAAGTATCATTGAATATTGCGGGCTGATTATGCCAAATAACAATGCTGCTTTACTTAAAAATATCTTAGAAGATGAAAATAGCATCAAGCTTGAGAAGTATTTATTACTATCCAAAAAATATATGCCGTTATTTAAAAAGATGTTCCCACGCTTAGGACAACATGAAATAGGAGTAATAGCCAAGCATTGCCTGCCGTCTTTTCAGCAAGTTCAGCTTTCGGGTATTTTACAGATCTATCAAAATAACCTAGTTGCTATTATCGGCGATGAAGAACTGCACGGCATAAAGATTTTAGATAATGAACTAATTAAACTAAAATATCCTGTTAGGTTTTTGTCATTAGGATTTAACTATTCTTCGGTGTTACAGACATTTCCGTTTATTTTCCCTGATGAAGTTGAGCATGCGCCTAAAGGCAGCGTTGAGATCGGCTTGAAGCTATTTAACACTAAAGGCGGCTATATTGAGGAAAAACTACCTAACGGCGAGATTAATAAGCAGCATATTAACAGTAGCTACTTAGATACCGACAATTTAATCAGATTCGTCAATGAAAAGAAATACTTAGCTACCAAGGAAGTTACAAATGTCCTTGCAAGGCCTTATAAATCTGGGTGGGTAAATTTTGTTTTAAATTCCGGAATTCAAACCGATGTAGATTTTACTTTTGTCGTCAATAAACCTTATCCTGCCAGCATTCTAAAAATATATGCTAAGGCAAAAATATTAGCTAATTATAAGGGGTTATGAAAAATAACTAATCGTCATTGCGAGGAGACATTTATGTCGACGTGGCAATCTAGAAAATATTATGAAACAACCAGTAGTATATATTATTGCAAACAAAAGAAATGGTACTCTCTATACTGGTGTAACTTCTAATCTTATAAAACGCATATATGAGCATAAAAACGGACTTTTAGAGGGATTTTCTAAAAAGTATAATTGTAAAATTCTAGTATTTTATGAGTTACATGACTCTATGGAATCAGCCATAACAAGAGAAAAACAAATTAAAGCAGGTTCAAGAAAAAGGAAAATGGAATTTATTGAGCAACTGAATTCAGAATGGAGAGATTTATATGAGGAAGTTATTTAACTGGATTGCCGCGTCGGTACTTACGTACCTCCTCGCAATGACAGGTATGCATAAGGTTAATTTTTATGTTTAATTTTCTGGAATTTTTTGGCGGCGGTGCAGGGGTGTTTGCCACGGGAGCGTCTTTACTTAATAGCTATGCACAATTAAGGGCTAATAAGGAGCAAGCAGCAAATGCTTTATACAGCCAAAGACATGCGTTAAGAGTATTGAGAGAACAAGAAAGATTTGACTCAAGGCAATCACAGGAGCGTAAAGCAGAATATAGCGAGATCTGTAATTATCACGTTGATATGCTTCGGCAAAACCAATTATCGAATCGGCAGCAGCTAGGGTATAATATCCTCAAAAGCGGTATCGGTATTACTAGCACGGATTCGGCAGGTTTATTATTGCGTCATCAGGCTTATATGGACGAAATGAAAGCTCGGTCTGTCGAAGCTGAATATTATAGTGGCAGGCCAAGATCAAATATCAATTCAGCAATGTCAGATTTAAACAAAGAGTTAATAAACCGCAATATAAGCGGCATAAAATCAGCTGCACCTTGGCAAAATTTGGGTACACTTATTGGCGGTGTTAGGGATTTGGCGAGTATTGCTAGAACCGGAGAGTAGATCAATGAAATGGCAAGCAATAGCGGGTGTTACAAGTCAACTTAACGAGGAAGCTAGGGGCTATTTAGTCCGTAAGTTTGAGAAAGACGCTGCTGTTCAAATTCCGGATATTTGGTCGGATTTTATTAATGATACTACCAAACATTTACATCAATCACAAAGCAATCTTGAAATCGCTAATGATGAGAAGACAGGCAGTTTAACTGCTCTGACACAATTTGATGAGCTACATCCGGATTTTTTAGAAAATAACAAGCCGTTTTTGAAATATACTCTTGATAAATACGATCAAAGAGCGGCGGGGTATCTAGCGAATGTTAAAAATCCAATTACTAAGAAAATCCTACAAAGCAAAATCGGTGATTATCGAGTAAATTTGGCAGATAAGGTTAGCAATACCGAAGTAAGGTTAATTGACGGCAAACGTCATAATATGGCTATTGAAGCAATAGAGAAATCAAAAAGTGCTACTTACGATAATCCACAGCTTTACGAGAGTCACTTACAGGACTGCTCTATTGCCGTAAATTCATTATCCTTACTACCGCAAGAGAAAGAGCAGTTATTACACCAAGCCAAAGAAGAACTAGCGGGAGCGGCCGCAATGGGAGCAGTAGCACATTCACCAGAAGCTATAATACGTGGACACGCTCTGCCACCTGAAGCCCAGCCGTTATGGCAACAGCATCTATCATTTGAGCAAAGAATAAAGCTAGAGAATCAAGCAAATAACCTAATTCATCATAAACAATTAATGTTGCAACAGGAGGTAAAATCATCATGGAAGCCTCATTTAGCTAGCATCCTTGAAACCGGCCAAGGTATTAAAGCCATAGATAACCTTTTGCGGGTAGCTTTCAGTAGTGATGATCCGAATCTTTATAAGCTAAAGCAGGATGAAGCAGTTTATAAACAAGCATTTCTTATAACACAGCAATTAAAAACTGTGCCTTTAAGTGAAGGAGATAATATTTTAAAAGCAATTGCTCCTAAAGCCGGCGATCTTGATTACGACAGTAAAGAGAGAATGCATCATACGTTAGTAAAATACCATCACGAGCAGATGAGACTAGCCGGTACTGACCCAGCTGCTTTTGTCGAGCAATTATTTAAAGATGAGATACCGCAAAATTTATCTATGGAACAGCGTTATATACTCCGCAAGCAATTACAAGAGCAGAAAGGTATACCTTCTTATGCACAGAAATATTTAATAAATGCCGAGAGTAATGCGTTTTTAAGAAAATTAAATAGTGGTGATATTAACGAAATAAAAAATACGGTAAATAGTATTATTGGCCTTCGTGATGATAACGGCAACCGGTATGGGCTTGAGGTTATGGATGAACTTTTAGCTACTAATAAAAATGATAAGTTAGCATTGTTAATACATCACTATGCCGAGAATAGGTTATATAACCGTGATACTGCCGAGGCGTTTATGGAGATGATAGGAGCAAATAATTTATTTAGCAAAACTGAAGAGAAAGAGTTTAACCGAATCATTGAAGAAGATGAGAATGTAGAAAAATGGTCTAATAATTTAAAATGGCAGAATATTCAAAATGGTGCAGAAATAGAACAAGTAAAACACGGCATTAAATATTTAGCGGCTTATTATCATTCACAACAAGGTTTATCACCGGAAGCAGCGGTAAATAAAGCGAGAGAAAAACTTATTGATGAAGTATATATGAATATCGAAAACAAACAATTACAGATCCCAAGGCAAATAATAGCCGGTAATATGATCCATAATTTGGATGAAGATTATATTGAAGCAAATCTTGTTGAACTGCAAAGAGGAATTATTAACGGCACTGTGCCATATGATTACCCTACTTGCTTTGGAATATCCGGGGAGGATGCTATAGGTGAAGAGGCAGCTAGCCGTATAAGAGCAGAAGTATTGCGGCAAGGTAGATGGAAAATGACCCCTGACAAAAAGAGTGTCTATTATACTTATTTAACGAAAGACGGCAGCTATTTACCGGTAATGGCAGCACCAAATAAAATATTAAAATTTGATTTAGTTGATTTAAATAATCCGGCTAGCTTAGAGAGACAAAAGCAAAATTTTTTAAACGCCATCTCCAATACCCCTTATGAAAATTAAAGGAAATAGCCATGTTTGGTAAGTACCTGCAAGTTTATATTCCTGATTTACCGGAGCATAAAAGCATAATTGATATTGCCGGCAGTAGCAAAATGGACGTCTGGCGAGCCGCAGCACATCAGGCTTACGATGATAGCCCGAGCTTAAGCAGTGTATTTAATCCGGAAAATATAGAATATTTTACCGGTCTTCAGCTACGAAGTATGAGGATATTAGTTTCAGACGATTACTCTTATGAGAAAAAAATTACCCAAGAAGAATTTGAAGCAAAATATAAAGATACAAGATTAAAATACGATCCTAATTTTACTGAAGATGAAATAAAAAGTATTTTAGAGAAAGACAAGCAGCGAGAAATAAACGAATATATCATCTCAAGAGGCAAAGGGGGACTCGTTGAAGCAATCGGCAAGTTTGGCGTAGAAATAGTGGCAAGCAATTTATCGCCGATAAATATAGCGGCGTCTTTTGTGCCGATCGGCGGGCAAGCTAGATGGGCGGCAGCAGCCTTAAAATACGGAGCGTTAAAAACAACACTCGCTAAAGGTGTTGTAGGCGGAGCGGCAGGACAAGTATTTCTTGAACCTATTACACATTATGAGCGAAATCGCGAGCAAAGAGAATACGGCTTAAAGGATAGTGTCGTTAATATTCTGCAAAGCGGTTTATTCGGCGGGGCATTACATGGTCTAGGCTATTCGGCTAAATATTTAAAAAACCGTTATTTTGTCACGAGCGAAACTTTAGCTCCGGAAGTTAAAACCGATCATCCCATAGTAGATAGTCAATTTAAAGAAAATACTTTAGCAGTACTTGCAGAAAGCGATCCACAACAATTAGCTACCGAACCCCACAATACTGAATCTTATAACCTTGATTCAAATAATTCTGCTTTAAATGATTCTACTACTCTTTCACCCGTTCCTATTCTTGCAAAATTACAGGCGGCAAAATTAAAATTAATAGGCAAAGCCGAAAAACAATTTCCGCAGTATTTTAATCAATATAAGAAACTTGCTACTCTAGAGCAATCGTTACATGAACAGTTTTATACCGGCAATAAGACAGAGAAGTTGCCGAAACATTTAAAGAAGAGTTTACAACAGGAAAAGGCAAAGTTGAAAACATTGAAGGAGCAATATATTAACCGGCCTGAATTTCAGAAATATTTAACTGAAGAAAAGAAATTAAACAACCGGATAAAAGTTAATCTAAGAAAAGAGCAGTATGAGCTGCGAGCTTATGATTTATCACCTGAAAATTTATATATAGCACGTAACCAAATAAACGAGGGAAAACATATAAATCTAGATAATCCACACGAGGCAGTGTCTATTTATGAAGGAGATGGATCAGTAGAAGGAGAAAGAACAGCAAGAAAAACAAGAAAAAAAAGAGGAGCAGAAGAAGAAACAACTATAGACAATGCTACAAATACTGAAATAGCTAGCTTAGCAGAGCAAGTAGCTTCGCTTAAAGATGAAGTAGCAAATTTACCTGAAGAGCATAAAGCTAGCTATAAGGAAGAGCTAATTACCGAGGAACAAATTGAAAAGCTCGTCGGTGAAGTAATTAACAGAATAAAAAAACGAGGAAATGAAAAATCACTAGCAGCTCTTTTAAATACTCTTTCGATAGTTGATAAGGAGTTAGTCGGGAAATTAAAAACTCTTCATAAGGATTATACCGGGAACAGAAAATTAGCACTATTGGAGCGAAATAAAGAGATCGACATGTTTGTAAGTGACTTTAAAGAAAAAAGTTTTTTAAGAAAAAGAGATAATGCTTTAAAATTAATTAAGCAAGCTGAAGGAGAGAGTTTTATTCGTAGGTTTGTCAACAAGACCAGAGGCACTCTAGAGTATTTGCGACAAGTGTGTTTAAGGCAAGTAGCAGTAGAGCGGGAGTTTTTATACGGATTGCTGCGAGATTTAGAACAAGCCGGCTTAACTGCCGATTTCAGCAACAAAAAATATGAGGCTGATATAGTGCAGGAGTTGTGGAATATAACCCATCCAAACAAAAAAGATACCCGTAGTTATAGAGCTAAAGATATTGCATCTATTATTTATAAATGGCAAATGAAAGCAATTAATCGTGCCAATTTGGCGGGAGCTTATATTATCCCGTACGAGGGCTATATTACCAGGCGAACTCATGATGCAAAAAAGCTACTGGAAGCAGGCTTTGAGAAGTGGTTAAAGTTTATAGAGCCGTTACTTGACCGTGAAAAGACCGGTAAAGTAGATTTTAGGAAAATATATAATAATCTAGCAACTGAAACGCATTTAAACGATGTAGACGAATATTTAGTGTTCACTTTTAAACGAGATAAAGGCAAGAATAAAAATAGTACCAAGGATAATATAGCCGATATGACTCCGGAAGACAGAAAGCTACATTTTAAAAATGAGCAGTGGAAAGCGGAATTATCGTTTAAAAGCAATAAAACAGCAAATAAAAGCGGCGGCATCGGTAATGTAGCCAACAAGGTATCGGCATGTCGAAAGCTACATTTTAAAACTGCCGAAGCAGAACTAAAATATTTATATGAGTTCGGTAATTACTCTCCTCCTAATGTTGTTGACAAAGTTTTAAATCCCCTAATACCTACAAAATCATTTATAGCTGAATCTATTGTTAGTAACTTAAGCAAACTTAGTAAAAGCATCGGCATTTTAGAAACTATGGGATCAAATCCACAAGAAATGTTAAATACTTTAAGAGAAACTGCTACCGGCGAATTACAAGCAGCCGCCACTAAAAATGCCGGCAAGTTGCAAGCAGCTTCCACTAAAAATACCGCCATATTTAAGGATTTAGAAGGGTTAAAGGGTAATAGCAAATTTGATAATCAACTAGCTTTAATGTTAGGGGTGCGTTCTGAAGTGCCGCGAGTAGATAGGATACTCGGAGCTTACCGTGCTTGGAAATGTATCAGTAATCTCGGCAGTACGGTAATCAGCTCTTTTGCCGATGCTGCTACTTTTGTTGCTGAATTACAAAATAACGGCATCCCCTTCCTTGAGTCCTATCGTAATATTATTCAAGTGTTTAGCTCTAGTTTTAACCCTAAACAAAAGAAGGAATTTGGTATGCTACTCGGTGTAGGGGTCGACTCACTATTCGGCGGTATTTATTCAAGACTAAGCGGCGAGGGAGAAGTAGCGGGCAGTATAACAAAATTAATGAACGCTTTTTTTAAGTTAAATTGTATGGAATGGTGGGACAATGCTTGGAAGGGGGCTGTTGCTAACGTACTATCTCATAATTTGGCTATGGAGTTGTCAGTAGAAAAACCATTTAGAGCTTTATATACAGGACTACAAACTTTATTAGAGCGATATAATATTAACGAAAATAATTGGCATTTATATAAAGAGCTTATCCAAACTGTCGAAGGTAAAAAATATTTAATCCCCGATGTTAATTTATTAAATTCATTACCCGATAAGCTCATTAACGCCCATTTAATACTTGAGGGCAAGGGAATAAACGAACTTAATAGGACAAGATTTAAGCAGAATATAACCAATAACCTTCGTAGATACTTAATTGATCGAGTAGATACGGCAATTCCTACCCCTCATACTGCGGAAAGGAACGCCGTGCAACTCGGCAATCTCGGCATACAGCAAGGTACACCGATAGCGGCGGTCGTTAAATGTCTGATGCAGTTTAAAACCTTTGCTTATACTTATGCGGCAAGATCACTTAAAGCTGCAACTATCGATCAAATCCCGATTCATGAGCAACGAGGCTACGGCTTATTTGATAAGGGTACTTGGCAAGATTTAGGTAAATCTTTAGAAAACCCTACTACTTTAAAAATACTTTCGCAGTTATTAATGGGTACTACCGGACTTGGCTATTTATCGATTAATGCCGGAAGGTTACTACGAGGGCAAGAATTACTCGCTCCAAACGATGAAGGAGCATTTACTGCTTCTGTACTTAAAGGCGGCGGGCTTGGCATATATGGGGATTTTCTCTTTGGGGAATATAATCGTTATAACCATAATTTACTTCAAGAGTTAGCCGGACCGTTCGGCGGCGATTTAATAGATTTCGGCAAATTATCTGTGATGGCAAAAAGCGGCGATCCTAAAGCCCAAGAATTGTTAACTAGAACTCTAAAAAGAAACATCCCCGGACGAAACTTATTTTACCTACTACCCGCTCTATTTGCGATTGAAAAAATGAGCAAATAATGCGATCTAAATGTGATTAATCTGATGCAAATACATTTTTTCCATGTTATAATAACAGCTCTAAATGCTGATATTATAGAGGTTTTGAGATGCATAAGATTATTAAAACATTCAAATCAAGAAAGAAAATTATTAAGTTAAAAGATATCATGAAGGCTGTTTATTCGGCAGCGTCAAATCAAATAGCCGATATTGCTAAACTGAATCTAAAGAAGGCTTTAATTCCGCATCAAGTAGAGCGAGCCGAGATTGAGATAAAAAGCCTAACTCATAAAGAGTTAATTACCGTGCCAAAAAACTCCCTAACATTTTTAAGCGGCACTGAACTGCCTTTTACTATAATTGATAACGACTCAAATTTGGCAGGTGAATATATCGTCTTACCTTGGGAGCTTAATAGTAGAGAAGGCAAAGATATCTTAAAGAATATCATCAAAAAAATCCCCTTCATACCTCAAAGCCTGACTTATACGTTATATATTAATCTTGAGGAAAATACTAACCCGGTACCGCAAGCTAACCAAGATATAACTCAAGCTCTAAGCGTGGTTACTCAGTCGGTAGAAGATTATAGTTGGTCTGATGATAGTTTTACCGAAGATAACGTTGAAGGATTATTACAGGAAATAGAGCGGCTGAAAAAGGAAATAGAAGTGGCACAGAATAATTATAACAACGCTAAAAATGACGTAACTGCCAAGACTACGCAAATAACTAATCTACAAGCTCAAGTGAATAATTTAAATAGTCAAATTACTTCTTTACGTAATACTAACAACAATTTACAGAACCAAGTTAGTAATCAAAACTGGACTATATTTATACCAAGTTACATAAACGGTAACCTCACAGGGGGCGCTGGTCTAAATTGCAGTCCGATGAGCAGAACAAATGTAAATTATAGTGCAACAATTGATAATGTAGTAGGGAATGTTGTACTTAATATTGCAAATCGAAGCTTGACGATCGGCGGGAACAGTTGCGGTAGTGTAGATGCAAGATAAAAATAATGAAAAATAACGAGTAAATCAATATGTTAGCAATTATCGGCAGTTTAGTAGGTTTCTTTAGTAGTTTTGTGCCGGAAGTTTTTAATTTCTTCAAGGATAAGAAAGACAAGGAACACGAATTAAAACTAATCAATTTGCAAATAGAAGCAGCGAAAGCCAACGAAAACACTAAGCTCGAAGCGGTGAAGATTCAAGCGGATACGGAAGAAAGTAAATATTTATATTTGCATGCCGCCCCTAGTAAAGTGAAATGGGTTGATGCGTTTGCTGCTTTAGTGCGTCCCTTTATTACTTACGCCTTTTTTGGTCTGTATGTTTACTTGAAAATTATCCTTTTCGGAGGAGGTGATGACGTGGCTATAGCCGAAATATGGAATGATGAAGATCGCGGCATATTCGGTACGGTTATAGGCTTCTGGTTCGGCAATCGAGCCTTTAACAAAAATAAGCAATAAGGGCAATGCTAATGGGTACTAGAAAACTAGCAAAAGAACTAATCAAGCAGTTTGAGGGCTTGAGCCTAACCGCTTATCGCTGTCCTGCAGGTTTAAGAACAATCGGCTACGGGCATGTGATAAAACGGCATGAACAAGCACAAATAGGTAATAAAATCACCAAAGAGCAAGCCGAGCTATTACTTGAGGAAGATGTAAAACAGGCACAAGCGGTGCTATATAGATATTGCAGTGTCTATTTAAGCATACCGCAAAAAGTCGCCTTAATCTCGTTTATATTCAATTGTGGTAGTGGGAAGTTTCAAGCGTCGACGTTGCGGCAAAAATTAAACCGAGAGGAATACTACGAAGCTGCTAATCAGCTACTTAGATGGGTGCATGATTCTAAAGGTGTAAGGTTGCGGGGACTCGTTAAACGCCGAGCATTAGAGCGGTCAGTATTTTTAGAGGAAGTTAATGGATATTTGCCGAATAATGTAATAAGTTTTGCAAGAAATACGAATAGCTTACCTCTTCAGTCTGCTCACAACACTCCATTATTAAACATTATTGCTAATGCAATTAAAGGCTTTTTCAAGAAAATTAAACCGGCTTGAAATATTTAAACATAAATATATAGAAAAGAAATATTAAATAAAATTACCGAAGGTTAAGATGAGCGTTATAATCACTACTACACTTGAAAATTTACCGGAAGCTTTAAAGGTTCTGGATCAAGAGTTAAACACCGCAAAAGCTTCTACTAAGTCCCCTGCACCAAAAGTCCGCGAACCGATAACAACGAATGAAGCGCGGGATCTGTATAGCAACGCATTAGATAGTACCATCGAAGCTACGAAGGATATCGTTACCATAGTGGAAGATCTGAATAAATTAGAAGAGTTAAAAAAACAATTGCTGGAAAAAGAAGACATTTTAAAGGTGAGCGTCATGAATTACATGCAATTACATAGCAAACTAACCTTTAACAATAAATGCCTTGTTACCTGGAAAAGCCACAGCCGCAGCAGCTTCGACCTTACCTCTTTCAAAACTGAATATCCTTTGATGTACGAGTTATTTCAGAAAGAATCAAGCAATAGAGTCTTTAGATTGGGCTAAGAGTCAAATAGCCAAACAAAAATACTATCCTTGATCCTAACTATTAACCTCTTACCAAAATATTTTCCTTCTTGTCAAAAACTTTTCTCTGCAATTAAAGTTCCTTTGCTTTTATCACCTAAAACTTAATATAAATTAATGATTGGTTGAAAAATTAAATATTAATTAAATTATAGTTGAAAATATTTGTTTTAAAGATTAGTGTTTTACCAGTTCATAATACGACATTCTTAAAGATTAAATACTTTCTAGTTTAATCTCCTAGTTAAAAGCATAAGGTTAAGAACAGTATATTCATAGCAACATTTAATTATGGAAAAAGTTATGAAACAATTTGTATATAATCCTCATAACCAGGATAACCGCAGCAATTCTGCCTTTTCTAAAGTAGTAGAAGATATAGCAGAAACGTATTATCTAAAAGGTAAAGATTATTATTACAAACAAAATAAAGTACAAGAGGCTTTAGAGTGCTTTACTAAAGCAATAAGCCTATGCCATTGGTATGTGCAAGCTTACGCAGAAAAAGGTAATGTTTTACGTTTTTCAGGTGATTATATGCAAGCACTAGAATGTATAAATCAAGCTATAGAGTTAAGTCCTAATTATGTTATAGCTTATTATCAACGAGTTAGAGTTTTATCTGTTATAGGCGAAAAAGAAGCCGCTCTAGAATGGTTTCATTTAGCAGAAAAGCTAGGCTGTCATAGTAGTGAAGATTGGTTTGTTAAAGCTCATGCCTTATCTGCCTTAAATTATAAACAGCAAGCAATAACAATTTACGATTGGATTATCACGTACAACCCAAACTATGCAGATGCTTACAACTGCAAAGGTAACGTCTTATCTGACTTAGAACGAAATGATGAAGCGATTATTGCTTATGATATGGCTATAAAATTCAAACCTGATTTTGCTGAAGCTTATAACGGTAAGGGCAATGCTTTATCAGCTTTAGGTGACTACGAAGGAGCAATTATTGCTTACGATAAGGCTATCAAGTATAAATATGATCACACGCTTGCTCACTGTAATAAAGCAATAGTTTTATTTCTCTCAGGCTATTATGAAGAAGCAGTTATTGCTTATGATACGGCGATAAAATTCAAACCTGATTTTAGTGATGCTTACAATGGTAAGAGTGAAGCCTTATTTGCTTTAGGGCGAAATGAAGAAGCTAAAATCGCTTATGATCAAGCAATAAAACTCAAACTAGATATGGAATTTGCAGATGCTTACAATTGTAAGGGCGATGCCTTGGTTTCTTCCGATAGATATAAAGAAGCGGTCATTGCTTATGATCAAGCTATCAAATATAAGCGGGATCATACCTTTGCTTGCTATAATAAGGAAGTAGCTTTATCAGTTTTAAGGAAAAAGCAAGAAACAACAATTGATTATGATATGACTGCAAAACTTAAAGAAAATAATGTTGATGATATTAGAGAAGAAGAGATGACGTTAAGCGGCTCGATGAGAGTAGATTTAACCAATACTGAAGTTCCTTAAGTAGGTAGTTTTAGAAAACTGCTAGAGAGTCTGTATAAGTAATTATTCCTCAAATGAAAATAGCGAATGGGTTTAGAGCGAGTTTTCAATCTTTAATGAGTACATATTTAGCTAGAAATACCGACTTCATTATTAAAAAAAGATTTTAAATATTTCTATGAAATTTTAAGGATTAGATGTCTTCCTTAAAAAAGTAAGGAAGACATCTAGGTTTTAACTTATAAATACCTTTATCCAAGCAGTAAAGGAACTTCCCCAATTAATAGAGAAGAATCAACCAAATAGTCTGTAATATTGTTTGTAGGTAAGTTACCTGCATCAGCACATAATATAGGCTGCATATTATCTGCTTGAGTTTGAGCTGGCAGATCATTTAGCATTTCTATATTTTTAACAGTATCTAACTGCACTTGCGACAAGTTTTCTAGTGCTTGATTTGTGCCTGCTAATCCTGCTTTAATATAAGATAAAACTAGGTTGTCGCCTCCTTGTTGTTTGACAAATTCGTTTAAATCTTTAGTTAAAACCTTAACATTTTCAAAATAACTTGCTAAAAGTTCTTGCATGATAACAGGTTTATCTAATAATTGCTGTCCCAGCACTTTATGCTCTAGAAGTGATTTTTTAAGCCAGCTTAACAGGTCTTTATTTGTGAGAGTAACCGGCTCTAGCTGCTCTATAATATGCTCCAATTTCTGAGAAACATTATTATACCCGGTTAAAGCCTCTGCTACTTGCTCTACAGGTATTAGTTTTGGTGCTTCGGTAGTTTGCTCAACTTTACTATCTGATTGCCACCAATTTATAATTTTATTATAGCCTTGTTTTATTAAATGAACTCCGGTTTGAATTAGTGGAATTTGTGCTGCATGTATAATAGGTAAATCATGCCACATCGGTTGCGTTTTTAAGCTAAAACTATCATCGTCCGTATTGCGAATGGCTCTATGAAGCTGTGTATCAGCATTTTCGGTATCACGAATATGTAGTTGTATCCCATCCGTATTTATCTCATCTACTATCCTAGGCTGATGAACCTCATTGACAGAAAACACTTCTTCAGGTAAATTGCTGAGGCAAGAACCAAGTGCAGCACCTGATACTACATATGTTGCTCCTTTTGAAGTACCACTTGGATAGAAAGGTGCTCCAATAAGCAGCTCAGGTATTCCGTCGCCGTTTAGATATCCTGTACTACTTACAGAAGCACCGAAGTAATCATTGTTGCTTTCACCTACTAATCTGTCGATACTACCGGTGACTGGAGTTAAAGAAAAGCTACCGCCTGCATTGAGGTTAATACTAGCTCCTGATACTACATATGTTGCTCCTTGGTCAGTTCCATTAAGATAGCCCTCTGCTCCAATAAGCAGATCAGGTATTCCATCTTCGTTTAGGCCTCCTATGCTACTCACAGAAGTGCCTGATTGATCACCGTCGTTTTCTCCTACAAATCTAACAATACCGGTGACTGGAGTTAAAGAAAAGCTACCGCCAGCATTGAGGTTAATACTAGCTCCTGATACTACATATGTTGCTCCTAGTTCGTTTCCGTTAGAATAGTAAGGTACCCCAATAAGCAGCTCAGGTATTCCGTCCCCATTTAGGTCTCCTATGCTACTGACAGAATAGCCTGAAAAATCTCTTGGGTTTTCCCCTGCAAACCTAACAATACCGGGAGCAGGAGCAATAGAAAAGCTACCGCCTGTATTGAGGTTAATACTAGCTCCTGATACTACATATGTTGCTCCTTGGGCATATGAATAGGCGTCTGCACCAATAAGCAGCTCAGGTATTCCGTCCCCATTCAGGTCACCTATGCTACTGACAGAATAGCCTGAAAAATCTCCTGAGTTTTCACCGACAAATCTGACAATACCATTACCTGCAGTAGACCAGCCAGTTAAAGAAATACTACCGCCTGCATTGAGGTTAATACTAGCTCCTGATACTACATAGGTTGCTCCTTGAAGGTTTCCGCTAGGATAGTAAGGTGCTCCAATAAGCAGCTCTGGTATTCCGTCCCCATTTAGGTCTCCTATGTTATTGACAGAAAAGCCTGATTGATCACCGTTGTTTTCCCCTACAAACATAACAATACCAGGAGCAGGAGCAATAGAAAAGCTACCGCCTGCATTGAGGTTAATACTAGCTCCTGACACTACATATGTTGCTCCTTGTCCATTACCGCTAGGATAGTTTATTGCCCCAATAAGCAGCTCAGGTATTCCGTCCCCATTCAGGTCACCTATGCTACTGACAGAACCACCTAAAAAGTCCTTGTTGTTTTCTCCTATAAACCTAACAATACCAGGAGCAGGAGCTATAGAAAAGCTACCGCCAGCATTGAGGTTAATATTAGCTCCTGATACTACATATGTTGCTCCTTGATAATTTTTAGGATAGCCAGGTGCTCCAATAAGCACCTCAGGTATTCCGTCGCCATTTAGGTCTCCTATGCTACTGACAGAATAGCCTGATTCATCACCGTAATTTTCACCGATTAAAATTGTCTCATTACTGCATTGTCCTGCAGTGCTTGGGGTGGGGCTTTTTGGAAACATATTATTTCTCCTTATTTATTTGTTAAATTGATAATATTTCACTAGCTAAAAATAATTAACCGATAGGCTGAAATAGATTTTATCAAATATCCTATGAATAATTATTCTTTACTTAAGGTTATGATGCTTGTTAAATATATAAATATGAACTTAAAATGTTTGGATATATATGCTTTTAAAAATTCAAAACCTTTAGTTATTAAAAACCCTAAGCTATTAAATTTAACTTTGCAACTGAAATTTAATAAATTTTCAACTTTTAATATTTAATAAAATTATGAGTTGAAAAGTTACCAACAAGGTTGAAAATTATCCTCAAAAATAGCCATAGGAAAATTTTGAAGCAAAGAGTGATTTTTTGCTAAATGCCTATTACACAGCTCATTAAGTTGCCTCTCTATTACCGGCATATTTAACTGAGCAGCTAAAGGTATAAATGAGTGCCTTGTTTCATCGATAATTTTTTGTGCTTTTTCCGGGGATTTTATACCGAGGGTTTGCAGATTATCGATTCGATCGAAGAATTTAATTATTATCGTATCATATTTCCGGCTTGCCGCTAATATATTTAAAATTTCTTCAGAGCTAATTTTACCATGTATTTTATTTCTGCTTAAAGATTCAACCTGATTTGCTATTTTGCAGCCAAACCCTTCGGTTATTAGTTTTTCTGTAAGCTCAGTATCTTCAATAGTATCGTGTAATATTGATGTTACTAGCATATAGGTTTGATAAAACTCAGGTGCCATGGTAGCAGTATAATTTGCTACCATATACGCTACTTCTAACGGATGAGCATAATATGGCTCACCGGTTTGCCTTATCTGATTGCCGTGGTATTTTCTGGCATAATAGATAGCTTTGTTAATTTCGCTGATATCTATTTGTTGCATGCTTGTTTTATTCAAATGAAAAATTTTATCTAATAATCGAGTTGAATAAAAGCAGTTCCTAAATTCTAATTCTAAATTATTTTGTTTTTTCATAAATTATTCCTTTTCTATATTAATTATAACATGTAATTGTAAAATTCTCTATTATCCTAATCATAGGTTACTTATTATATAACTTTACCGGTATATAGCAGAAAAAACCTGTACCTTTCTCGTTACTGGTAACTTCAATTTCGCCGTTCAGATCATAAATAAACTGCTTAACTAATGCTAGCCCAGACCCGACTGTTTTAGATTTATTCTCAAAAAAACGGCTAAAAGAAATAAATCGGTCTTTTAAAGCTTCCTGCTCTTCTTTTGCAAGAATTAAGCCGGTACTACGAAATATTATCTGTAAGGTAAAGTCTTCATTATCTTTTCCTTGGTCGCTTTTAAAGAAATTAATAGTTAAAAAAATACTATTTTTATTGCTAGACTTAACGGCATCTTTAATTAAATATTCTAATATGGACTGTAATCTATATTGATCGCTTATTATTAAATCAGGCATATCGATTGCTAATTTAAAATCAAGTTGCAATTGTTTATAAGAGGCTATGGGTCTTGCATTAGTAATTAGCGTATCAACTAATTCTTTTAAATTAATTTCTTGGCAGGTTACGGGAATTAACCCAAGAGAAGCTTTATATAAAATTTCTAAGCCGTTATAGTAATCAAGAATTTTCCCGACAAGAAAGGCGCTTTCTATTAAATCTTTTTTCTCATCTAAATCTTTTGCATCTATAAAGAGAAGATGTAAGTCTTTATAAACGGCAAGACAATGGACTTTTATATTATTTACAATATCGGTAAAAAATTGGGGCTGTTGCCGGTTGTTGTTTTGGAGCTTTTTCTCGGCTTCTTAAACTTGGTGAAATAGTAAGTGTAGTTTTTCAATAATACCGTTAGGATCGCTATCATCCTTATTTACATTATAATTAAGCGTATTAACTTCCGGAAAACTAGACTTTAAAGCAGAAAAGGTCGTGTGTAAATAATTGTGATGCTTTTGTATCACATCAAAAGAATTTGTTTTATTAGTAGGATTATTAATTTTATTTTTCTGTTGTGCCTGATGATTATTCGGCATAATATTTACCTCGCTGTTTTGTAATGAATGGCACGCAGGAGTTAGGTTTAGTTGATAGCTGTTCTAACTTCTGTGTTTTTCTATTAATATTACACCATGTAATATTATCTCATACATCTAGCTCTATCGTTTGTTAAAGTACAGTGCATTTTTATTTTAATAAAAATAGTGCCTTTAAAATTTCCCAAGAGTGGCAAAGTCGAGACAGTAGTTAAACCGGTGCCTCTAATTAATTAAAAGTAATTAATATTAATTGCCCCTTATCTTCTTAATAAAATTACCTGCCTTCGTCCTCAAACCCTCTATTGCTCATGGTATTTAAGCTTTAATTATGATATAATTATTGTTTAATAATAAATAAATAGATTGAAATGCCTAAAACTATTGCTAAGCCTAACATTAAACCGTTTATAAACTGGGTCGGCGGCAAAAGAAAACTTGCCGATAAATTACTTTCATATATTCCTTCATATCTAAATAATTACTATGAGCCTTTTCTTGGGGGAGGGGCTTTATTCTTTGCCGTTAAAGATAAGTTTAAAAAATGTTTTTTATCCGATATTAACCATGAATTGGTAACCTCTTATAATGCGGTAAAAAAGAATCCTAGCGAAGTAGCCAAATTATATAGTTCTTATACCGAAAATCACTCAAAAGAATATTATTATAAAATCAGAAATAACGATTGTAACAATAACCCGACGGCAATTACTGCTAGGTTTTTATATCTCAATAGATATGCGTTTAAGGGAATTTACCGAATTAACAAACGAGGGGATTTTGCTTCTTCCTTTTCTACTAAAAAAATTAATAATGATAATTTAGAGGAAAGGTTAAAACAATGTAGTAGCTTTTTAAGCGACGTACCAGTTTATACGATAGATTTTTCTTTTATCGAACCGCAAAAAGACGATTTTGTTTATTTTGACCCGCCTTACCATAAAGTAGGAGAGAGGTTTTATACCAGGTTACCTTTTAATGAAGCCGAACAAACGAGACTAAAAGATTTTGCTACGGAGCTAGATAGCAAAACCATAAAATTTATGATTTCTAATAGTGATACGCCGTTTATTAGAAATCTTTATAAAAATTACAATATTAACACTGTCGAAATTAAATATTTAATAAGCGGTCAAACCAAAACCTCTACGGAAGTTGTAGTAACTAATTATTAGATAAATTGATCTTCTTAGCAGATTTTTTAGCTTTTGAATCTGTTATAGAGTTAGTAGCTTTTTCCATAAATGCTCTTACCGGATCGATGCTAAGCCTTGCGTAAATTCGTGTTGCCCGCGGGCTTTTATGGTTAAGGGCTTTGCCGATTATATACTGACTTGCGCCGTTAATCGCCATCCAGCTTCCCATAGTTCTACGAATATCATGTATTCTTACATCCGGAATACCGGCTTTTTGTCTAATCTTATGCCACGATTTTTGTGGTTCTTCAAAATGTCCGCTTTTACTTTTTCGAGGGCTTGGAAATACCCACTTATTATTCTTCTTTTCTTTTTTCCTTTTACTTAAAATCTTAATAGCTTTTTCAGTAAGAGGTAATAAGTGAGGAATGCCGTTTTTACTTTTATGCGCCGGTATATGCCAAGTTTTATCCGTTAGGTTAATTTCCGGCCATTCCATTGATAATACGTTGCTTTTTCTTGCACCGGTATATAAAGAGATAAGAAGATAATCTTTCATAAGTGGATTTGCTTCTTTCTCAACTATTTCAAAGAAAGCCGGTTTTTCTTCGGAAGTTATATATCTGTCACGTTCTACTTCCTTATGTTGAGCTATACCGATTGCCGGATTTTTCTCTAATAATTCCCATTCAATAGCTTTGTTAAATATTCTTTTAAATCTTTGAATAGCTAAATTTGCCGTTCTGAATTTACCCTCCTTGGTAAGGTTATTAAAGATTTCTTGCATATCCTCTCTCTGTATAGTAGATATTTTCCTATCAAAAAGATGGCTTGCTTGTCTTTTTATATCGGCAATAACATCTTTATAACTTTTTATTTTATATTGTGCATATTCGTTTATATATCTATCAACAAGCTCTTTAAAAGTTAACTCAGTAGCTACTTCTTCAGCTACAATACTAGGTTTTTCTGTAGGATCAATACCATTAGCAATTAGAGTTTTAAATTCAATTGCTTTCTTTCGAGCGTCTATAAGCGATATCTCAGGGAAATGTCCTATCCATAGTAATTTATAGTCTCCGTCTATTTTTTTACCGTAATAAAAAACCTTACTACCGCCGTAAGACGCTATTAATACTAATCCTTGCTCTTTACCATCTTTATATTTGTCTCGACCTTTTTTAGGAGGTTTTATTTTCATAAGCTCGTTGTGGGTAAAATTAAATAAATTTTTCTTCATTTTGTAAACTCCTAATATTGTTGTTATTATTTAAAATCTGCACTTAATACTTAATTGTGGATTGCACAGATACCGCTGTTAAAAAGAGTCTGCAAGTCTTAATTTAAATAATGAAAAATATTATAAATAAAAATACTATTTCGATGTTCCAAATATGTTCTGT
Organism: Rickettsia endosymbiont of Ceutorhynchus obstrictus; assembly: GCF_964026565.1. Classification (NCBI taxonomy): domain Bacteria; kingdom Pseudomonadati; phylum Pseudomonadota; class Alphaproteobacteria; order Rickettsiales; family Rickettsiaceae; genus Rickettsia; species Rickettsia endosymbiont of Ceutorhynchus obstrictus. The sequence continues at coordinate 887,723 of NZ_OZ032162.1, read as the reverse complement.
TTGATTGGAAACTGATGCGGTATTTGATGACAATTAACAGATAAGGCAATATTGAGTAGGCTACGGGTATTAATTACAATGAGAGGCTGGAAGGTTATGGATACTATAGTTCTAAAAGAAAGTTTTATTTTTTATGGCGGGAGTGACGGGACTCGAACCCGCGACCTTCTGCGTGACAGGCAGACGCTCTAACCAACTGAGCTACACCCCCTTCTAATATGAATGGGTAACAGGCGTAATATATATCAATTAACTTCCCCCTGCAAGAGTAAATTTTATTATATCAAATAAAGTTTTGATCTCTTACAAAAATTACTTAGTCATCCCCTAAAGTCAAAGGCGTTGTTGTATGGCTCGAAATCCTTATAAAAAAACACCGTCATTGCGAAGCCACGAAGTGGCTGCGGCAATCCGGGCTATCACGAATTACATTCGGGATTTAATTAGAATACTAAACAAGTTTATACTTGATTGCCGCGTCGGCATAAATGCCTCCTCACAATGACGATTCCGGTAGCCATGCAACAACGCCAAAGGTACAGCTAAATTCAGAAAGCTTCAGACAAGATGAATTTAAGGAAGATAAGCTACCGTACTTAAAGTACGTAAGTACAGGCGAATGCCGAAAAATTCGCTTGTATCAAGCGATCGAGATGACGCTGTAGCTACAGCCTAATATCTAAAATCTCAAATAGATTAATTATTTTAAAGTCTAGCTCAATTAAACTAATGCAAGATATGAATTTTTTTGGAGAATCATCTAAAACCACGAAAGCTTAATAGGACGTGACGGGACTCGAACCCTTGACCCTCTGCCCGTTACGCAGAAGGTCTAACCAACAAAGATAGTCACACTTTAATATCTAAGTCCTAGAATGGATCAATTATTTTACAGTCTAGCTATTAGTTGCACCTTAAAAAATTATTATACTTTTTAAAATTCATTAAAAAGGAGATTTTATATTTGTTATTTAAAAAAATTTTTCAAATTAATTTGAACTTGGTACTTCGTTGCTCGTCGTCTCGCTTATTACCTCTAGGCTCTACCCTCGCTGCCTATCACCAAATTCACCTGATTCACCCCTAATAAAATTTAATAATTTACTAATATAAGAGGCATGAAGTGACTAAACCAAATGTAATTAGATTGGCTACCCCATTTGAGCGCATAAAAATATATAATGTTTCACCGGAAATTGCGCTTCGCAGAGCGATTATTACACAAGCAATGATTGATGCAACTAATACTTCACCGAAACGAGAGGCAAAAAAAATAGAATATGAGGCAAAAGAATGGATTTTTGGAGGAAGTGAAGAGTTTCTTTCAACTTGTTCTGAAGCAGAAATTACCCCTTCTTTAGTAGTTAAAGTTACTAAAGAGTTAATTAAATTACATAAGAGTAAATTGAGATTTGGAGATAAAAGGGACACATCTTTAAAATCAAAATCTACTAAAAATACAAATAAAAATACAAAAAAATTTACTTATTAATATAGCTTATTTCGGTATTTTTATGATAAACTTAAAAGTCAAAATTTTATTTAATAATAAGGACTTGAGTTTAATTTAATTATCTATTAATTATATAGAGGGTATTTAAGCTCTAGCTCCCTATATAATAATAATTATTGTATAATTAGGAAATAGATATTAAATTATATTTATCAACTTTTTTATTACTAAATCATAGAGGTATTTATGAGTATATCAGTTTCGGGGCAACATATTTCTATCGGTAGCGCCTTACAGGAACATTCAAAAGAACGTACTACCCAAATAGTAAAAAAATATTTTGCCGATATAATAAATACAAATATACATTTTTCAAAAGATAATTCCCATTTTACTTGCAATATCGTAGTAAAATACGGCACCGGAAAACATAATATAGTAAAAAGCGGTTTTAGCTGTGACGATATATATTCTGCATTTGATATGTCGCTTGTAAAGCTTGAAAAACAACTTAGAAAATATAAGTCAAAATTTAAAAATCATCATACTGACAAGGTAAAAATTTCTGAAATAGCCTCTGAAGGAACAAAATATATTATTAGTAGCAAGAAACATTCGGAAAATGAAGATGAAGAACTAAATTATAACGATAGCGATAATAATCCTATTATTATTGCTGAAAAATCTTTAGAAATATTAACATTATCGGTAAAAGAAGCAGTAATGAAAATGGATTTAGAAGATCTACCGGCTGTATTATTTAAAAATAGCAAGAATGATCGTATTAATATAGTTTATTATCGCAAAGACGGTAATATTTCTTGGATAGACTATAATAATTAATTAAATGTCTTTTAATATTATTCCTTATCAAGGGGTTACTCCAGAAATTGATAAAGAAGCTTATATAGCACCTAGCTGCACTTTAATAGGAGCGGTAAAAGTCGGTAGTAAATCCAGTATTTGGTTTAATACCGTTCTTAGGGGTGATGTTAATTCGATCAAAATCGGCAGTAACACTAACATACAGGACGGTACGGTAATTCATACCTCTCGGTTTAACGGTCCCGTAGAGATAGGAAATAACGTAACAGTCGGTCATCTTGCTCTTATACATGCCTGCACAATTCATAATAATGCATTTATCGGTATGCGATCTACTATAATGGATTATTCTATAATTGAAGAATATGCTTTTATTGCCGCAGGGAGTCTTATTCCTCCAAATAAAATAATTAAATCAAAAGAATTATGGATGGGATCGCCGGCAAAATTCGTTAGGCATTTAACCGATCAAGATTTAGAATATATGAAAGATAACGTAAAAAATTATGTCACTCTTGCCGATACTTACTTAAAATTACAGAAATAATTGCTATATTTTGAGTATTTTGGCGTTGTTGTATGGCTACCGGAATCGTCATTGCGAGCATTGTTGCATGGCTCGAATTTTCAATGTCATTCCCGCGCAGGCGGAAATCCAGAAAAATTACAGTCATCCTGAATTTATTTCAGGATCTCTTTAATTGATGCTGAAACAAGTTCAGCATGACAAAGAAGAGTCTGGATTCCCGCCTTTAGCTAGGAATGACATACGGCACTTTTTTTGATCCATGCAACAACGCCGGTCAAGCCCATAAGTGTTGAAAGTGAGAAGGGGTTATAATTTTAACTCCGAAAGATATAGTATAAAATATGATTTTCACTACAAAAAAACACTATTTTATAACTTTTTATACTATATTTTTCATCTAATTTAATTGACTACTTCTCACTTTCAACACTTATGCGGTCAAGCAACTAGATGACACCGGATTGCTTTGCAAAAATTCTAGCCATGTAACAACGCCGCATTTGTGCGGAGCGCGGCAATCTAGAAAATAATAAGTTTCATAGCATTTTTTGCTATTTTTTCCTGGATTACCACGTCGGGACTACGTCCCTCCTCGCAATGACGGGGTAAGATCGAGCCATGCAACAACGCTCGTCCCTACTCGCAATGACGGACATATAGACTTTTATTTCTTAAGTTAACACCCGTACGCCTTCGCGGGAATGACATCGAAGGAGCGTTTATATTATAATAAGCTCTAACTTTCATCAATAACGATGCCTTACCTAAGGCATGAGTTGAAACCGGGTTTAATAGAAAAACTAAAAAAGCTGCTAAAATTAATTTAAAACAACTGCCGATACTAGATTGCAGACAAGCAAGACCGATTAAACAAAGAGGTACGCCTGCGCATTCTATAACACTTGCGGCATGAAGTTTTGTATAAAAATCCGGCAACCGAAAAAGTCCGACGATACCGGAAAATATGGCGAATCCTCCCCCCATTATTAATAATGTACCGATGTAATGTAATACCATTAATATTCTCCTAATGTTTGCGTTATGTAATTTATGACATTGTTGCCCAGATAGGTTAAGCTTGTTCTATGTCATTCCCGCGCAGGCATTGTTGCGTGGATGGTAAAAAGTGCCTAAAACTGTCACCCCGCGGCTTGCTAATTAGGTCCAGAAAAAATAAAAAAGCCTAACTGGATGCCGTGGTCAAGCCCACTACTGTACGAACGTTTAAATAAAGAGGTAAAAATTCTGTCATTCCGTGGCTACGACCACGGAATCCAGCTTATAATATCATAAAAAGATTCTAAAATAAGTCTAATATGGTTTTATTTTCCTGGATGCCGTGATCAAGTCACGGCATGACACAGCCTTTTTTCAACGTTCGTACAGTAGTGGGTCAAGCAACTAGATGACACCATACTTGTAATAACCATAATACAGTAAATTATGAGCCATGCAACAAGACCGCGACTGGAAGGAGCGCGGCAATCCAGATATGCTAAACTTGTTTAGTTAGCATTCTAATTTAAATCTCTCATTACATTCGGGATAACCTGGATTGCCACACCGCTTACAGCGGCGGCGTTGTTGCACGGCTCGAAAATTAATAAAAAACTCGTCATTGCGAAGCCACGAAGTGGCTGCGGCAATCCAGGCTATCCCGAATGTAATGAGGGATTTAATTAGAATACTAAACAAGTTTAGTATAAAAATATGTTTAACTGGATTGCCACGTCGGCATAAATGCCTCCTCGCAATGACGATTCCGGTAGCCATGCAACAATGCCTACAGCGGCTCGCAATGACGATTCCGGTAGCCATGCAACAACGCCTACAGCGGCTCGCAATGACGATTCCGGTAGCCATGTAACAAATGCTCCGCCTGCGCGGAAATGACATAGAAAGTGCTATAACAATCCATATAGCAATGACGAACGGAACCCTATTCTCCTTGTGCAAGCGAAAACCCAGGCTTGCCGTCAAACTCAAATAAATTTTCAACTTTGATAAAGTCGATATTCGCGTTACTTAATGTTTCAAGTAACTTCGCTATAGCTAAATGCTCTAAGATTGCGCCGTCTTTTGCCGTAAAACGACAACACCAATGATCGGAAATAGTCTCAAACCTCACATCTCTAGGCCATAATTTCAAACCTTTAGAGGATATAGTTTTTAGCTCTAAATTATCCAAATCAAGCTTTTCGATTTTTTCCGCTATATCATGAGCAGATGAGACATTAATATTAACAAATATATCGGCACCGACCAGCTTTTTAGTTTCATCAATATTTATTGAATAAGTTATATTATTTTTCGTGCTTATTGCCGATAACGGATATTCAGCTTTAGTAAGCACGCTTGGATATTCTCCTAGCCTCTTCACTACTTCATCGGCAAATTCCTTAGTCCCTACTTTCTTACCGGAAGTTTGCTCGTTATAAATATCTGCCGTATGCACACCGTCCTCGATAGTTTTTTTCCAAGCATTTTCTATTAAATTAGCAACATCACCCTGCCCTATATGTATTAGCATCATTATTGCCGCATTTAAAAGACCAGATGGATTAGCGATATTTTTACCGGCGATATCGGGCGCACTGCCGTGTACCGCCTCAAACATTGCATAATCTTCGCCGATATTTGCTGAACCGGCTAGCCCGACCGAGCCGGAAATTTCAGCCGCAACGTCGGAAATAATATCGCCGTAAAGATTTGAAGTTACTATTACGTCAAATAATTCCGGCTTAGTTGCAAGTCGTGCCGTGCCTATATCGATAATATAATGTTCATGATTAATTTGTGGATATTGCTCTGCTATTTCATCAAAAACTTTGTGAAAAATTCCGTCGGAAAATTTCATAATATTGTCTTTGCTGAGCGCCGTCACTTTTTTACGATTATTTTTTACGGCATATTCAAAAGCAAATCTAATAATTTTCTCGCACCCAATGCGGCTAATTAGTTTCAGCGACTCATACATATTATGTGTTTGGCGGTATTCAATACCGGCATATAAATCTTCTTCGTTCTCTCGGATGATTGTTAAATTCAAGTCAGGATGAAGGGTTGTAGTAAATGGATGATAGGAAACGGAAGGACGAATATTAGCATAAAGAGACAAAGCTTTCCTAATCGTAACGTTTAAGCTTTTATATCCTCCGCCTTGCGGGGTAGTAATTGGCGCTTTAAGTAATATATGAGTGCGCTGTAGAGCTTCCCAACTTTCTTCACTTATCCCGGAAGTATAATGTTTTTTATATAATTTTTCACCGACCTCTATCGTCTCTAAACGAATACGAGCCTCTGCCTTTTGTAAGATATAAAGCACTGCCTCCATTATTTCAGGACCTATACCGTCCCCATATGCAACCGTAATCGGTGTAAATTCTTTCATATTATGTACTCTTATGGTTTTAATGGTGTCATACCGTGGTTAAGCTCAGTGTCATGCCGTGGCTACGACCACGGCATCCAGAAAAAAACTTAGTAAAAAGACTGGACCCCGTGGTCAAGGCACGGGGTGACAATTACATGCGATAAAATGAAAGACCAATTTTTGAAAAACGAACGTATATTTAATAATTAACCGTAACATCCTTTAAACGCTCATTTAAAATAAAAGTTACTTCGGCAGTTATATTAAGATTATTCTTGGCATATAAAATTTGAGTACTCGGAATTACTAAGTTCAGATTATGTTTTTCCGCAAGCTCACTAATGATAGTAATAGTCATTTCGTGAATCATACCCATAGCTTCCGCGTGTGCCTGTTCAAGTCTTGTTTTTCTAACCTGAATTTCTTTTTTAGCTTCACTAACTTTTGCGTTAAATTCATTTACTCGTTTTTCAAAATCAGCTTCACTTAGCAATTGACGTTCTTTTATTAACTTCTCTTCCAAAGGTTTAAATTCCGCTTCTTTTGTTGCAATATCTTGTTGAATTTTTTGATTAAACTGCTCAACAATTTTTCGTAAATTTTGTATAGCAATAGAGCCTTCTAAAATAGATTGTATATCAACGACCGCCACTCTAACTTTAAAATTATCTTCTTTATTTTGAATGTTTTCCTGCTTAGCAAAAACAGGCAAACTTATTATTAAGAGGCAAATAAATAATATTCGTTTATAGTATTGCACAATATAATCCCGTAATTTAAGCGTTGTTGCGTGGATAGGCTAAAGCATGTTCTATGTCATACCGTGGCTTGTCCACGGTATCCAGTCTTTTTACTAAGTTTTTTCTGGATACCGTGGACAAGCCACGGTATGACATCATGACTTGTAACAACTCCCGTAATTTATCAAATAAGAATAAGTAATATATAATAATTTGTCTACTACGAAAAAAATTAATGGTGGATATCTCCTAATGGCATAGCGTCTTCCAGCCAAGGTGTATATTCCCCATCTGATAAATTATCTGATAAATTCCAATTTTTAAAATCAGCACTAATATCCATAGCCTCATCACTTGAATTATCACTACTTACTTTTTCAGTCGAAACATCATCAGGGTTAAGGAAGCTTCTTAATAATTTATAGGCATATTCTAAATATTCTTTTCCATATTGGTTAACTATAACTACTTTCATTTTCGCTTCTTGTGCAACCATAATATTATCATCATTATCATCAATTAAAACCATATTTTGAAATTTATCTATTTTAAAATGTTTCTTTACTTCTTCTATTTGCTTTTGTCTACTGCCACCGGAATCACCTAAAACCACAAATATTTTACTTTTATCTCCGGCGGATAGCTCTAGTTGCTCTACTAAATATTCAATTGCTACATGAAAAATATTATGAGTTACTAAAGCAATTTTATAACCTGCTTCAAATATTTTGCTCATTAGCTCTTCTGTCTCTTTTTTATTTTTCCAGCCCACTATAGGATTAGCAAGAAATTTCTGCATATATCCTCTAATTTCATTTTCTCGCCCTTTCTCTGCAACATTACCGTATTTCCGAAATAACTTATTTCCTACATCGTTGTGGGAATTCCCATTAACTAATGTACCATCAACATCAAAACAAAATACCACATCATCATCTCTAACTATATCTTGTTCAACAACCATTAATTCACTGGTTGCTCTTAATTCTGTTTTTCCTTTTCCCATAAATCTCCCTTAAAGTTGAATTGTAAAACTTGCTATAGTCTTATTTTTTAATTGAATTAATTAGTTTTTCAAGAACTTTATTCCAATTGGCAGCATTTTATGTTATCATGCGTGTAATTATAACTAATTTATGAGAATTTTAAAGATGCCCGCTATTCGTAATATTGCCATTATTGCTCACGTTGATCACGGAAAAACTACGCTTGTTGATAATATGCTTAAACAAAGCGGTACGTTTAGAGCGAATCAAGCAGTAGCCGAGCGAGCAATGGATTCCAATGATTTAGAACGTGAACGCGGTATTACCATCCTTGCCAAATGCACCTCGGTTATGTGGCAAGATATTTGCATCAATATTGTCGATACGCCCGGGCATGCCGATTTTGGCGGCGAAGTAGAGCGTATACTTAGCATGGTAGACGGCGTTGTGTTGCTTGTCGATTCGTCGGAAGGACCTATGCCGCAAACAAAATTTGTATTATCCAAAGCTTTAAAGCTGGGTCTAAAACCGATTGTGGTTATTAATAAGGTTGACCGCCCTGACCGAAGAGTTAAGGAAGTCGTCGATGAAATATTAGAATTATTTATGGCTCTTGAAGCCAATGACGAGCAACTTGATTTTCCGATCGTCTATGCATCGGGTCGTGCCGGTTGGGCATCTCTTAATTTAGAAGAGCAGCCAGATAACCTTTCGGCTCTTTTTGACCTTATCGTTAAACATGTACCGCAGCCGATTGCAGACACGGAAGCGCCGTTTTCTATGCTTATTACTACCAGAGAATATAATCCTTATTTCGGTAGGGTGTTAACGGGCAGAGTATATAGCGGCATCGTCAAAGTAAATCAAAACGTTAAGGTATTAAATCGTGAAAATAACACCTTAGAAAACGGTCGTATAAGTAAAATACTCGCATTTCGCGGACTAGAGAGAGTTTCGATAGATTCCGCAGAAGCCGGCGATATCATAGCCATTGCCGGTATTGAAAATGCTACCGTTGCCGATACCGTTTGCGCTCCCGAAATATTAGCGGCTCTACCGTCAATCCCGATCGATCCACCGACTTTATCGATGACTTTCAGCATTAACGACTCCCCGCTAGCGGGCCGGGAAGGCTCAAAAGTTACGTCAAGGTTAATAGGTGATAGGTTAACGCGGGAACTTGAAAGTAACGTAGCACTTCGTGTTACCGAAACTGCTGAGAAAAACGCATTTCAAGTTGCCGGACGCGGAGAGTTACAGCTTGGCATATTAATTGAAACTATGCGCAGGGAAGGATTCGAGCTATCAATTAGTAGACCGGAAGTATTATTTCAAACCGATAAGGACGGTAAAAAACAAGAACCTATGGAAGAAATCCAGGTGGACGTTGATGATGATTTTGTCGGTGTAGTGGTTAAATCCTTAGCATCTAGAAAGGCGGAAATGATTGATATGCGCCCTTCCGGCGGCGGTAAAAGTAGAGTTACCTTCCTTGGTCCCTCTAGGGGCCTAATCGGCTATCATAGTCAGTTTTTAACCGAAACACGCGGCACCGGGATTATGAACCGTATTTTCCACGGTTACGCACCCTACAAAGGTCCTATAGAAGGAAGACGTAACGGCGTATTGATTTCTAACGGCGACGGTCAGTCGGTAGCATATGCTTTATGGAATCTTGAAGAGCGCGGAAAAATGTTTATAAATCCCGGGGAATCGGTATATAGAGGGATGATTATCGGCGAACATAATCGCGATAACGATTTAGAAGTAAATCCTCTGAAAGCAAAACAATTAAGCAACGTCCGAGCTTCCGGCAAAGACGAAGCAATGAGATTAACGCCGCCGGTAATTTTAACTTTAGAGCAAGCAATCAGTTATATCGAAAATGATGAAAGGGTAGAAGTAACGCCAAAATCCATCCGCCTACGGAAAGCTTTCCTTGATCCGAATGACCGAAAAAGAGCCGGAAAGTAGGGGGAAGATAATTATCTATAAATATTACCGTTATCCTAAACCGGCGTATTAATATTCCGTTAGCAGGCTAAGAAGGTAATGCAAAGATACTACTTCAACTTGAGGAGTTAAGTAATATCTATCATTACCGGGATATATAATATAAGCTTTATTAGGCTTTATGTCTAGTAAAGCATTATAAAAACCCTTGGACATAGAAGGAGTAAGATATCTTTTAATCTCAATAGCTATCAGGTTATTTGCTGCTGATTCAAGTATTAAATCTACCTCGGCACCGGCAGCAGTTCTATAAAACCAACTACTCATTTTATTATTAACAATGGATAATATATTTTCTATTACAAACCCTTCAAAGCTTCCTCCAAGTACATAATGTCCTAGTAGCTCCTCATATGATTTGATGTTTAATAGCGCATGTGTTACGCCGCTATCTCTAATATATAATTTTGGAGCTTTGACTAATCGTTTTTTTACATTACTTGACCACGGACGAAGTAATCTTACAAGAAATAAATCTTCAAATAAATCTATATACCTTATTATAGTTGTTACTGATATCCCAAGTCCTGCAGATATTTTAGTTGCATTTAGCAAATCGCCTTGACTATGCGCAAATATAGTCAATGCTCTACGTAAAATTTCAGCAGATATATTATAGCCAAGTTGAGGTATTTCGCGTTCTAAATAAGTCATAATAAAAGATTGTCGCCAGTTCATACTGACACTATCTGAAGGGCTAAGAAAACTATCAGGAAAGCTACCTCTAAGCCATAGTAAGTTGTCATTATCATAACCGGCTTTCCTAATTTCTTGAACAGTAAAACCACTTAACTGCGTATAAATTATACGTCCTGCTAATGATTCAGAAGAGTGTTTTAGCAGTTCTTTAGAGGCAGAACCAAGAAGCAAGAATTGCTTAACTTTTTGTCCTTTTTGGCGTCTTTCATCAATGATACTACGCAAAAGCTGAAAAAGCTTAGGCATTCTTTGGATTTCGTCAATAATAATCAATTGGTTAGAATGTGTCTGAAAATAAAGCTCCGGATCAGATAATTTAACAAGGTCAGAAGGTCTTTCTAAATCTAAGTATAAAGGCGGTGGCAATATATGCTGCGCTATTTCTCTTGCCATTGTAGTTTTTCCTACTTGTCTTGGTCCTAAAATAGCCACTGCAGGAAATTCATTTAAAAGAGATGCAACATTATTTGTTAAAGAACGTTCTATCATCTTTATCCTAGTAAATGTTAAATTTACTAGGATAAAGCTAAAATGTCAAGCCTGTTTAGTAGATAAATCTTACTGGATTAAATAAGTTGGATTTGTATTTGGATAGCGTGCAGGGCGTTGTTGCATGGCTACCAGAATCGTCATGGCGAAGCCACGGCATGACACCGGTTTGCTTTGCAAAAATTCGAGCCATGCAACAATGCCCAATGCCTTCATAAGGACAATCAAAACATCATCACCCTCTATAACACGCTTTTTTAACGGCATTTACTATATCGTCACTAGTGGGCAGTGCTAGTTTTTCCAAATTAACGGCGTAAGGAAGCGGCACGTCTTTACCGCTAACAATTTCTACCGGTGCGTCTAAATAATCAAATGCTTCTTGCATAACAATAGCGGCTATGCTTGCACCGATTCCGCCGAAAAACCAACCTTCTTCTACCACGACTAAACGATTAGTTTTTTTAACCGATTCTATTATCGCAATAGTATCTAATGGTTTAATAGTACGCAAATCAATAACCTCGCAATTAATACCGTCGGTTTGCAAAGCATTTGCTGCATCCATAGCCAGCTTCACCTGCAACGAAAATGTAACTATAGTTACGTCATTTCCTTCTAATAAAATTCTTGCTTTACCGAACGGGATTGGCTCGACTATTTCTGGCATCTCGAAATGATGACCGTATAAAATTTCATTTTCTAAAAAGATAACGGGACTATCATCTCTAATTGCCGTTATTAAAAGACCTTTATGATCTTCGGCACTATAAGGAGCCACGACTTTTAAACCCGGGATATGCGCATAACAAGCGGCATAATTTTGACTATGTTGCGCCGCTACTCTACTTGCTGCACCGTTCGGTCCTCTAAATACTATAGGACATTTTACTTGCCCGCCGGACATATAATGCGTTTTAGCAGCCGAGTTAACTATATGATCCATCGCTTGCATAGCAAAATTAAAAGTCATGAATTCCACTATCGGACGAAGACCGGCAAATGCGGCACCTACCGCAATACCTGTAAAGCCGTATTCCGTTATCGGCGTATCGATAACCCTTTTGGCCCCAAATTGCTCAAGTAATCCTTGAGTTATCTTATATGCTCCTTGATATTCCGCTACTTCCTCACCCATAATAAAAACTTTCTCATCACGGAGCATCTCTTCCTTCATTGCATCGCGCAGTGCTTCACGTACCGTTATTTGCATTTTATTTTTATTCCTATTTATTTATCAGTTGTTACTATGCCAACGTTATTGTGTGGCTACCAGAATCGTCATTGCGAGGAGGCTTTATGCCGACGTGGCAATCCAGAAAATATATAGTCATCCTGAACTTGTTTCAGGATCTTTTACAACAGATGCTGAAATAAATTCAGCATGACTTAAAAGTATTTTTCTAGATTCCGCCTTTAGCGGCGTTGTTGCATGGCTACCAGAATCGTCATTGCGAGGAGGCATTTATGCCGACGTGGCAATCCAGTTAAACATATTTTTATACTAAACTTGTTTAGTATTCTAATTAAATCCCTCATTACATTCGGGATAGCCTGGATTGCCGCAGCCACTTCGTGGCTTCGCAATGACGAGTTTTTTATTAATTTTCGAGCCATGCAACAACGCCGCCTTTAGCTAGGAATGACATAAAGGATAGTGTGCATAACAATTCACGAGCAGTATATATTAGTATAAAGCTCTTTTTCATCCGGCAACGGTGAGTTTTCGGCAAACTCTACTGTCTCCTTGATGATCTCCTTAACTTCTTGCTCTATTTGCTTTAAAACCTCTTCATTAGCATAAGCATTGCTTAATATTATTTTTTTTATCGATAATAAAGGATCGCGTCCTTTATATTGATCCACTTCCTCTTTACTTCGATATTTTGCCGGATCGGACATTGAATGCCCGCGATAACGATAAGTTTTTACCTCTAATATTAACGAACAACTATTTTTTCGTACAAATTCGGCAGCCTGTTTAGCACCGTTATATATATCTGCAAAATTCATCCCGTCAAGCTGAAAGCCTTTTATGCCGAATGATTCGCCTTTTTTGTACAGCTCTCGCATAAAGGTAGAACGCTCAACGGAAGTTCCCATAGAATATTCATTATTTTCAATAACATAGACTACCGGCAACCCCCACAAGGCTGCCATATTAAAAGCTTCATATACCTGCCCTTGATTAACGGCTCCGTCTCCCAAGAATGTAAAACAAATATTATCAGTATCAAGATATTTTTCGGCAAAGGCTAGCCCTGTACCGATCGGCACTTGTGCGCCGACGATTCCGTGACCGCCGTAAAATTTATTCGGTATGTCAAATAAATGCATTGAGCCGCCCTTACCTTTCGAGCAACCGGTCGCTCGTCCCATCAGCTCGGCAAGTACGTATTTCGGCTCAGTACCTGCTAAAATAATATGAGCATGATCACGGTAGCTGGTAATAGTGCTGTCACCTTTTTGCTTAATCATATCTATGGCGGTAATTACGGCTTCCTGCCCGATATATAAATGACAAAAGCCGCCTATCTCTCCCATACCGTATAATTGACCGCATTTTTCTTCAAAACGCCGTAGCAATAGCATTTTTTTGTAAGCTTCTAGATACTGCTCCTTACTCGGCTTATAAATACCAACTTTAATCATTCACTATCCTTATAGTTTTATTTAATTGTCACACAATACGGTACATGATCGGAAGGCTGCAACCAATCACGAGCATTAGCTAATAAATCGATAGAAGATAAATTATCTTCTAGATTTCTACTAATCCAAATATGGTCTAGCCTCCGTCCCCTATTAGATTTTTTCCAGTCAATATTTCTATAACTCCACCATGTATAAAATTTTTCACTAAACGGCGTAAAATGTCTAGCACTATCAATAAAATCCAGAGAATTTTGTAGCTCTATTAATAATGAGCGTTCAATGTCGGTGTGACTAATAACGTTACGTAATTGAACGCTTGACCAAACATCATGTTCATGAGGCGCTATATTTAAATCTCCGGTAATGATAATTTTATCGCTTTGACTCCGATTACTAGTTAGCCACCTTTGCATTAATTTTATATATTCCAACTTATGCTTAAATTTTAAATTTATATCTATGTCAGCTATATCGCCGCCGGCGGGAACATAGAAATTATGTAGCTCTATGTCCTTGACTTTAACCGCAATATGTCTTTTATCATTATTATATAATTCTAACGATAAAGAGTCGGTAAAAGGCAATTTCGATAAAATAGCTACTCCATTATAAGATTTTTGTCCAGAATAAATTATATATTCATATCCCATATCTCTAATAAATTGAATAGGAAATAACGCATCCTCAACTTTTGTTTCTTGCAACGATATAATATCGGGCTGATGCTCATCAATCAGTTTTTTTAATAGGTTAATTCTGAACCTGATGGAATTGATATTCCAAGTAACTATTTTCATTGTATACTGTTTGTATATAAGGAATACTGTCATACCGTGGCTTGACAAACGTTACTCCTTAAGTTTATAATCCGCCACCGCAATACCGCCCCTACTCGTCTTCATCTTCAGCAATAGCGGCATTTATTATTGCATCCCTAAAATAAACTATATCCAATTGATTTGCCGGATTATCCATATTAATTTTATCTTTTTTCTCGTCAGGGATTTTTACTATTACATTACTTAATATAGCAAAATAAAAATTGTTGGGTACAACATACCCTACTTCACTTCTTATTCCTAAGGCATTTCCGGAATGATGAATCACTACATGTTTTTTATCGAGTTCAGTAATAAAGATTCCATAACCGGTATATGTGGTATGCCCATTATCATCTTCTGCTAAAAAATATTTAGTTGTCATAAGTTTATACGATTTTTTAGACAAAACTTTTCCTTGATTTATAGCTTTATACCATTTAATAAGGTCACAACTACTGGAAACAATACCTATATCTGCATAAGGACGAGCAACAAAATCAAGATTTGCTAAAGAAAATATAGGCTTACTGTTACCGTTAGTAGGTTCAACAAAATATCTAAGAGGGTAATTTGCACTAACATTATTCTTTTGAAATTCAATAGCTTCATGAAATGAAGCAAGTTTTGTAGATTTCATATGTAGAGGATTAAAAAATTCATCTCGAAAGAAATCAGCTAAATTTTGACCGCTTACTTCTTCAATAATCATGCCTAGTAAAATAAAATTAGTATGACTATAATTATATTTTTTACCGATCTGTACTTCTAAAGGTTTTGTAGTAACATATTGTATTATTTTTTTATTAACCTCTTTCTGAGGCATATTAAAATCTAGCTTAACAAGCCCAAAATACTCGGCAAGACCGCTTGTATGAGTTAGTAAATTATGAATTGATATTTTATATGCCCAATCAGGTATAACGCCCTGCCAAATATCGGCATCAAGATATTGATAGATTTTATCGTTAACATTTAACAATCCTTTATCTTGCAGTCTTAAAATCCCTGCAGCCGTGATCGGTTTTATGCCGGAAGAAACAGGCATTACTTCATTAGTCTTTAATTGATCACCGTTTAAAGAAAAAATTCCCTTAGCTCCTGTTATTAAAATCTTTTCATCATCCTCAAACTTAAAAACTGCATTCAGAAATCTGTTGGCTAAGTAATTTTTTTCAGCAGCGATAATCCTTTCCTGCATATCTGCAAAACTATCTACGCTATTAATTAATAAAAAAATAAATAACAAAAAATATTTACGTGTCACGATCACTCCTTATAAAAAATATGCTTTCCTCGTTGCGTGGATACCCCAAACGTCATTGCGAGCGACCAAAGCCAATCCAGATTAATAATATATACATATAAAGTAAAATCTTCTAAAAAATATGAAGTTAAAGAAATTATTTTATATTTATAAAATAATTCGGCAATTTTGCCTCTAAAGTAATTTCTTCACCGAATATTTTTTTATGCAAGACTATCTTGCTTGCATGAAGCAACATATGTTTAGAATATGAAGAAGATTGTGCAGAACCATATTTTGTATCGCCTACTATCGGACAATTTAATAATTTTGCATGAAATCTTAGCTGATGCATTCTACCGGTAATTGGTGTAAATTCTATTAACGATAAGTTATTATTAAGATGTTTTAATAATTTATAATGAGTAATTGCGAGTTTGCCGTTTTCATTATCACTAGTTACAATTTCATACGCTCCATCTCTTTTTTTTCCTATTAGTCCGCGAATCTCTCCCAAGCTTTCAAGAGGTCTACCGAAAACCGCGGCAATATAAGTTTTTGAAATGAGCTTTTCTTTAAAAGCATCAGTAAGCTTTACACTAGTTTCATAATTTTTAGCAATTAATAATAAACCGCTTGTTTCCCTATCTAACCTATGCACTAACTTATAATTTAAATATTTTAATGCATCATCAATAGAAAGATTGATTTTAGTTCCGCCTTGCGTTGCAAGTCCGGCAGGCTTGTTAATCGCTATAAAATACTCATTTTCATAGGTTAAATAATCTTCGGTAATTTTGCTTGCCAATTTAATTACCGAATCAGAAAAGATTATTTTTGAAGTTTCTTCTTGCGGAAAATTTTTAGGTAAATTTAATTTGTCGTTTATAAAAATTTCCTCACTCTCTCCTACCCTTAAGCTTGCTTCGGCTTTCTGACCATTAACAATTATTTGCTTTTGTCGTAAAGCTCGCTCAATAATTCCTTGAGTAAGTTTTGGATATAGACGCCTTAGATATTTGTCTAACCTGCAGGGAATTGTAACATCTACTTTGATAATCATTTTAAATAAAACTCTCCAAGGTCATTCTTAACTTAGCATTGTCTGCGTAGATCAATAAACACATCCCCTTTATGTCATTCCCGCGCAGGCGGGAATCCAGAAAAATTAAAATAAAGATGTAATGATAACTTACAATTATATAGAAAAAGCCTTACAAGCTAAGGCTTTTTAGCGTGGATTCCTGCCTTCGCAGGAATGACATACTGCTCTTTTATCGAACCACGCAACAATGCCGTGGGCGTTGTTGCATGGATACCGGAATCGTCATTGCGAGGAGGCATTTATGCCGACGTGGCAATCCAGTTAAACATATTTTTATACTAAACTTGTTTAGTATTCTAATTAAATCCCTCATTACATTCGGGATAGCCTGGATTGCCGCAGCCACTTCGTGGCTTCGCAATGACGAGTTTTTTTATTAATTTTCGAGCCGTGCAACAACGCCAATGCCGTGCGAGAATGACAGCTCAAGTTTAAGTGTCTTTAAACTAGGAAATAGCACCATACTATAGTAGATAACAGAATTATAGCAAAAATTTGATGTATAAGAGCAATTATAAGTGGAACAGCATATAAAATAGTCAGAATGCCGGTTAGCATTTGCATTAACAAAGCAATAATTAAGTAGTAAGCTACTTTATTTAATTTTGGATGCCGAATTTTTAATAAACTCACTATAAGGAACGATACAATAATAAATACGCTATAAGCCCCTAACCTATGTATAAATTGGACAAAAACCGGATCGTACCAATTATTTATATTAGAAAAATTATTTTTTATCTCTAGAGGAATAAAACTATCACCCATCAACGGAAAACTATTATATATAAGACCGCCGTTTAAACCGGCAACTAAGCCGCCCAAGAAAATTTGCCCGTAGACTATAGCAATAGCAACTAAACAAAAGAATAACGGTATTTTTAAATTTATTTGCGGAGAAATTAAGAGAATATCAAAGCTATTTTTTATTAATTGATAAAAAAGTAAATGATAAATAATAACGGCAATAATTAGATGACAAGCTAACCTAAAATGACTAACTGCCGGATGATTAACTAACCCGCTTTTAACCATATACCATCCCATAAAACCTTGCATGAAAAACAATATTAATACAGAGATATACGGTAAAATTGAGTATCTTTTAATTTCTCTTTTTAAATAAAAATATATTAAAGGTAGGAGATATATTAAACCCGTAGCTCTTCCGACTAAACGATGAATAAATTCCAGCCAATAAATAAATTTAAATTCGAGCAAGGTCATACCGTAACGAATATGATATTCAGGAAATGTTTGATATTTGGCAAATTCTATTTGCCATTGCCGAGCATTTAGAGGGGGGATAATACCGGTTATAGGTTGCCATTCAACAATTGATAATCCTGATCCTGTAAGCCTGGTTACCCCGCCGATAAAGATCATGAATATTACCGTAAGACAACATAGGGATAACCATTTTGTAACTAACGTTTTGGACATAATTATCGACTAAGTTATACGGAAGATGTAATTCCCGCCTGGAATAAGATTTGTTGCATGGCTCATAATTTACCGCATATAGTTATTACAAGTATGGTGTCATACCGAGGCCCCTCCCACGGTATCCGGAAAAAGCCTTAATAAAAAGACTGGATGCCGTGGTCAAGCAACTAGATAACACCGAACGCTTTGCAAAAATTCGAGCCATGCAACAACGCCGCGACTGGAAGGAGCGCGGCAATCTAGAAAATAATAAGTTTCATAGCATTTTTTGCTATTTTTTCCTGGATTGCCACGTAGGGACTACGTCCCTCCTCGCAATGACGGGGTAAGATCGAGTCATACAACAACGCCGCTAAGTGCTGACCTAAGAATGACATCAACAATATATTTAAGTTATCGGCGGTTGCTCACTATTTTCTTTAGAAGTATCTTTATTAAAATTACCGGCAGGTGAACGCTTATAATTTCTTCTATTGCGATATTTACGTTTCGGCATCGCTTTTGCCTCAACTCCCTCTATTGCTTTATCATCAGGTGCCGTATAATTTCCCTCTCCCTCTGAATCATTTACCGGCGGTACGTTTTCAATATCGTTTGTAACAGGTTCTTTTAGAATTTTTACCGCTTCCGCATCTTTATTTTTTAACTCTTCAGAAGCTACCGATTCATTATTATTAGTTTTCCATTTCTGTTTACCTTTGCGTAGTACCTCTTTCCTTTGTCCGGCTCCCTCATGATTGTTAGCTTCATGATAATTAGCACTATCATTTTGGATCATCGGTTTGCTTATTGCTTCGTTGACATTATTTTTTTTAAGCAATTTTATTTTTTCAATAGAATAATTATCCGAGGTAGCATTAGGATCGGAATAAAAATTAAGTTTTATATTATATTTTTCTTCAATAAATTTAATTTCTCGGCGTTTGCTATTAAGCAGATAAATTATTGAAGAAATATTTGCAAAAATATTTACTATATCAACCTTTTCCTCACAAATTTCGTCTTCTACCGTCCGTAAAATTAACATGGCATTGGATTCATCGGCACGTACTATCCCCTTACCGTTACAATGAGAACAAATTGCCGAATTAGCTTCCAAGAAAGAGGAACGCAATCTTTGCCTAGAAAATTCAAGCAAACCGAATTGACTAATATGACCGGTTTGTATGCGAGCGCGATCACGACTTAAAAACTCTTTAAAAGATCGCTCGATGATTTTACGATTTCTAAGCTCACTCATATCGATAAAATCCACGACTAGCAAGCCCGATAAATCTCTAAGCTTAACTTGCCTTGCTATTTCTTTTGCCGCTTCTAAATTAGTCTTTAATGCCGTTTCTTCTATATTTTTTTCAGAAGTTGATTTACCGGAATTTACGTCGATAGAAATAAGTGCTTCGGTTGGGTTAATTACGATATACCCACCGGAAGGTAAAGTAACAACCGGTTGATAAAGTTTGGATAATTGCTCTTCAACTTGAAATTTAGTAAAAATCGGTATTTTATTTTTATGCTCTTTAAGCTTTACAAGTTCCGAAGGTAAAATATCTTGCATAAATCGTGTGGCAGCCAGATAAGCATCTTTCCCTTGGATTATGACCTCTTTGACGCTGTGATCACACATATCCCTGATAGTTTTACGAATTATACTATCTTCTGCATGTATAAAACAGGGAGCCGGAAATTTGGTAGTAGTTTTGCGAATTTTATTCCACAATTGCACTAAATAATTATAATCTTTCTTTAAGTCAAGAGTAGTACACCCTTTACCTGCAGTGCGAACAATTACGCTAGAGATATTTTTAGCATTCTCGTTATTTATTATTTTACTAATAATATTCTTAAGTCTCTTCCTCTCGTCAGCATTAGATATTTTTCGTGATACACCGTTTTGAGCTGGTTTATTAGGCATTAAAACACAATATTTTCCGGCAAGCGATATATAAGTGGTAAAAGAGGCGCATTTATTACCTCTTTCTTCTTTGGTGACTTGGACTAATAATATTTGATTTTTTCTTATTACTTCCTGAATTTTATACTGTTTATGCGGCGTATTTTCTTCTTTAATATTAGTAATAATTTCGACATCGTCAGCTGCCTCTAAATTAAATTCCGACTGAAATTTATTGTCGACTAATTCTTCTATAACTTTTAAATCAATTTCTTCACTATCCATTAAAGGATCGTAAGAAGCCGTTAAAGGGATTTCATCGCCTTCTTCTAAAATAATATCGTGCGATATTATTTCCGGAAATTCATTAACGGGAAAATTTTTCTCCGTCTGAGGTAAATTATAATAATTAGGGTGGATTTCACTAAAAGGTAAAAATCCGCTTTTATCCATACCGTACTCTATAAAAGCAGCTTGCAAAGACGGCTCTACCCTTGTTATTTTTGCTAAATAAATATTACCTTTATTTTGTTGTTTTATTGACGTTTCATATTCAATATCTTCTATATTGTCGCTATGTCCTAATAATGCTACTCTTGTTTCATTAGGAAAATTAGCGTCAATTATAATTTTTTTACTCATTAATTTTGCTCACTATGACTTAAACACAAAATAGTAATAATCTATAAGTTTATTATTGTCCTATTTCGGTTTGAATTTTTATATAATTAAAGAACAGCTACCTGCTATATCCTCATATTATTATTTTTATTAGAATTTTTATATTTACCGTAAAATTAAATAACGCGAACTATGGATAAGTTTTAGCTTAAAAACTTATCCATAGTTGGGGTTAAATATATAGTTACATTACATGTATTTTTAAAATCTTTATGAGATTTAGATAAAGTTATATACAAATCAAATATAATACTTTAACATAATATACATGTAAGTATATGAATTTATTAAACAATCATAAAATATAGATAACAATAAAATATAGATTTAGGGGAAATAAATTATATTAAATTTAATTATGAGCTATATAATTTGAAGGCAAGAATAATCATATTCTTGACCATAATTTATATACCATGTATTTGTGTTTAGCAAACAATTATTTATGCCTTTAAAAGTCGATTATAAAACAATTTTTTTCTCTCTGCTGGGAATATTTTTCTTCTCTTGTATTAATAGTACTTACTTTTATATACTTAAACCTTTTTTACTAATTAAAGGTTTAAACGGGGAACAACTAGAACACCTTGCTCAAACGAGACTTCTCGGTTTTATAATAGCCGCCTTTTCTTTGACCCAATTAATTAATAAATTAAGCAATAAGAAAATCATAATTATTAGCTTATTTATAGTTATAATTAATATAATAAATCTTATTATATTCAATAATTATACTATAATTAAAATTAGTCTTGTCGTAATGAACTGTGCGGCATTTGCCTATTTTACCGCTGTAATAATGCATATTATTGAATCCACAAATGATAAAAAATATCTTTTTTTATCTCTTATCATTTTTTTTTGGGCGGGCGGACATATTGCCGTATCTTTTCTAAAACCCTTATTAAAACCTAATTCTTATACGATGGTAATTTGCGCCTTACTTTACTGCATCAATATTTTAACGGAATTATTGCATACTAATAAAACTCCTCACAACTTAGAATCAAATTCCAAATTTTCCTTATTAATAAAAAATATAGAATTACAATTATTAACGGGTTTTATAGTAGCTTATGTTGCTTTTGACATATTATGGTATTATGAAGCTTTTGCTCTTAAACAAGAATTAGTATTAATAAGCTCAAACATTATATTTGCTTACATATTCAA
Source organism: Rickettsia endosymbiont of Ceutorhynchus obstrictus (assembly GCF_964026565.1). Classification (NCBI taxonomy): domain Bacteria; kingdom Pseudomonadati; phylum Pseudomonadota; class Alphaproteobacteria; order Rickettsiales; family Rickettsiaceae; genus Rickettsia; species Rickettsia endosymbiont of Ceutorhynchus obstrictus. Next base: position 865,601 of record NZ_OZ032162.1, on the reverse strand, counting down.
AGCTATATTTTTTTCTATAATACCAATGTCTTATATACTAAATAAAGTTAACAAATATTTTGCTAACCTACTGTTAATATTAATACTTTTAGGATGTTTTATTTTATTACCTCTATACGGGATGAATCAAAACCGGAATATATTACTTATAATACTAATCGGTATTTGCCTATGCTCGATTTTTATCTGCAATCTATTAATATTATTAGATAAGTTTAAAGCATATGATCTCCGAACCGCAATATTTTCATATTTTTCCATGTATGCAGTAGGAATATATGCCGGCGCCTTATCTGCCAGCACACCGTATGGATTAGTTGAAGGAGATGACTTTTTATTTTCTATTTTTGCCGTGGTAGGAACTTTTGTAGTTTATTATTTTTGGTACTTTATTAAACATAGATTATATAGACGCTAATAGTTGTTATGGTTTTTGCACGTGTTCTATGTCATTCCCGCTGCCTCTTATGTCATTCCTGCTGCTCCTTATGTCATTCCTGCGAAGGCAGGAATCCAGGCTTTTCTATGCCATGCTGAACTTGATTCAGCATCTCTTTTAATAGATCCTGAAATAAATTCAGGATGACTATTATTTTCTAGATTCCCGCTTTTAGCAGAATGACATTAGGACGTTAGTATGTAATATTTTGTAACATAATATAGCTTGTACATATCAGCGTTAAATATTAATATTCTATCATATTTTTAATATGATATAAATTAATGCAAGTATCACTACGGAAACCGGTTAGTTGTTATGGAATAGGAGTTCATTCGGGTAAGACTGCTCAATTAACTTTAAAACCCGCTAAAGAAGATACGGGTATTGTATTCGTTAGAACCGATATATCGGTAGAGGAAACCAATTATATCCAAAGTAGCTATTTAAACGTTTCCGACACTTTGCTATCTACAAGTATAAAAAATTCCTACGGCGTATATGTTTCAACGATTGAACATTTAATGGCGGCGCTTTGGGGCTGCGGAATCGATAACGCTATAATAGAAATTGACGGTCCGGAAGTACCGATAATGGACGGTAGTAGTAAACCGTTTGTTTTTATGATTGAGTGCGCGGGTAAAAAATTACAAAAAGCTTCTAAGAAATATTTGAAAATTTTAAAAGAAATAAAAGTAAGTAATAAAGATTGTAAGTTATTTTGCTATCCCTCCCCTAATATGACTATAGATTTAACTATAGACTTTACTAGTAAAGTTATCGGCAGACAAAATTTATTTTTTTCCGGAAAAGAATCTTTTGAGAAAAATATTGCCGACGCTCGAACTTTCGGTTTTGTACAAGATGTTGATTATTTAAAAAGTAAAGGTCTTGCGCAAGGAGCTTCTCTTGATAACGCTATAGGTATCGACCGAGATATTATTTTAAATCCTGCCGGTCTGCGGCATGAAGATGAATTTGTTCGTCATAAACTCCTAGATTTATGCGGTGATTTATATACTAGCGGCGCTAATTTTATCGGAGCAATTAACGGTTATAAAACTAGCCATACATTAAATAATGAATTTTTACGACAAATATTTAGCGACCCCACTGCTTATAAATTTGTTAGTAGCTCTGATTTAAATCCTTAATTTATTCTTCAAATATTCCATAATTTTAAGTTTTCGATGGCATACCCGCGCGGCATTGTTGGGTGGATACCCAAAACGTCATTGCGAGCGACTGCAAGCGTTGTTGCATGGCTCGATAAAAGCAGCAGTATGTCATTCCCGCGCAGGCGAGGCGTTGCTGCATGGCTGTTGTAAAGATGATTAGGAGTTTGTAAAAAAGGAAGAAAAAGAGAAGAGAGATTGAAAGAGTATAAAAGAGGTTGAAAGAGTAGAGTAGTTGCGCTATTAAGAAAGTATGATGAAAAAGTACAGACAACAGCGCAACTGGTCGTTATATAACCAGAAATTAAAGAAAATAGCAAGAATAGAATTTTTTATTTCCGAAGAGGCAATCGAAGGATGGCATTATAGAGGATATCGGAAGCCTGGAGGTAAAGTAATATATAGCAAGCATGTAATAGAGTTATGCTTGTTAATGAAAGAATTTTATAAGCTAGCTTATAGGCAAACGGAAGGATTTGTAGAGTCAGTGTTAGAGAAGCTGGAAGTAAAATTAGCAATACCCGACTATACGACACTATCAAGAAGAGCTGGGAGTCTAAAGGTAAAAATACGAGACAAGAAGCAGCTAATAAATAGTAGAAAAGAAAGTATAACGGTAGCAATAGATTCAACAGGATTATCATTATATTGGTCGAGCGAATGGAGAAGGTTGAAACATAAAGAGAAGAAGCCAGGCTATGAGAAATGGCGGAAGCTGCATGTAGCAATTAATGTAGAAACCGGTGAGATATTAGAAGGGAAATATACAAAATCAACGGTTAATGATTGTGTAGAACTAGCGTCTCTTTTAGAAGCAATAGAAGAAGATATAACGGCAGTATGTGGGGATATGGCATATGATAGTGTGGACTGTCGGAAGGCAATTAAGCAATCAGGAGCAAGGCAGCTGATACCTCCAAAAAGAACAGCTAGAATATCTAGTAAGAATCGAAATATTAAGAAGGAAGATAGAGAAAAATTACAGGAAAGAGATGAAGCAATTAATTACATAAATTATAATAGTATAAACGGAGACAAGAGCCTTGCTCGCAAGTCTTGGAAGGAGAAAAGCAGTTATCATGCTCGCTCGTTGGTGGAGACTACGATGTGGCAAATCAAGAGTCATTGCCGCGATCGTTTAACCAATAAACGTGAAGATAGTAGGGCAACTCAGGCTAAAATTAAGTGCAAAGTTATCAATTTTATTAACGCCGCTTAACTTTTAGCGCCTCTTCCTTAACGAAGAGACTACTCTACTTGCGAGCCATGCAACAAAGCCATTGCTTTATGTAGATGAACAATTTGACGATGTAACTTTATTTGGTAATGTTCGTAACTGTGCTTTTAAAATTATGCCCAAAGAAAATATTCAAGCTCTTGGGCAAAATATGCTTAATAAGCCATATCGTAAAAAAGAGTTTAAATGGCAAGAAATTGATAAAGCTCAAAAAAGCTACAGAAAAAGTTTACGATCACTCTTTATGAAGCTCAGTTTTTCCAGTGAATTAACAAATAACCCATGGCTTAAATCCGCTAACTGGCTACACTAAGTATTTACCAATAATCAAAAACTTTCCGATAGACCTTTTAATGAATGCCCAAACGACACTATTCCAAAATATTTACAACGTTACCTTTTAGCGAGTAATACTGAAGAGAATAAAATTATTAATAGTAATCGTTATGAATATTGGGTTTATTGCCAAATTAATAAACAGATTAGTACAGGAGGGCTTTATATCGAAAATAGCCTCAATCACCGTTGTTTTAATCATGAATTGGTAGTGATAAATCAAAAAGAAGAAATCTTAAACAAATTAAATATCCCGTGGTTACAACAACCAATTAATCAACAATTAGATAATTTAACAAAGGAACTACACGGACTTTGGTTACTTTTTAATAAAAATCTAAAACAGGATAAGTTTACGCACTTAAAATACAATATAAAAAAGAAGAAACTTTGCTGGAATAAAATTAAAGCTAGTAAAGATGAAAAATTACAAAATAAATTTTTTAGACAATTGCCGGTTTGCGATATCAGTGACGTATTGAACTTTGTAAATGATGATTGTAACTTTTTATCAGCCTTTATTCCCTTACAACCACGTTATGCTAAACAAGAGTCAAATAATAAAGATAGATTAATAGCTACGATTCTTGCTCAAGCTTTTAACCACGGCAATTATAAAATGTCTCAAATTAGCGATATTTCTTACCGTTCACTTGAAACAACATACCAACAATATTTACGGTTATCAACATTGAAAGAAGCAACTGACATAATGAGCAACACCATTTCAAAGCTTAAGATTTTTCCTTACTACTCTTTAGATTTGGAATTAATTTATAGCAGCGTTGACGGTCAGAAATTTGAATTGGACACCCCTAATATAAAAGCACGTTATTCACGTAAGTATTTAAGAGATGGTCAAGGTGTTAGTGCCTACACTATACTTGCAAATCATATGCCTTTGCAATGTGAACTTATCGGCAGCCATGAACATGAAAGTTATTTTGCCTTTGATATTTGGTACAATAACACCTCAGAAATTATTCCGGAGGTAATTACCGGTGATATGCATGTTATAAATAAAGCAAACTTTGCTATCATGAAGTGGTTCGGAGTAGCACTAAACCCAAGATTCACCAACCTTAATGATCAACTAAAAAATCTTTATTGCGGCGATGATATTAAAGAATATACCAATTGCTTGATTAAACCCATTGCTCAGATCAACCTCCAAGTGATTATCGAACAAAAAAATAGTATTGATCAACTGGTTGCTACCTTAGCACTTAAAGAGATGAATCAAGCTAACTTAATTAAAAAATTATGTCATTTACCGCTGGAAAACAGCTTGCGTAAAGCCGTATTTGAATACGACAAATTAGTGAGAAGTATTTATACCCTTAAATATATGATGGATATCCAATTACAGAAAATTGTCCGTAAATCGCAGAATAGAATTGAATCATATCACCAATTACGAACTGCTATTTCAAAGGTTGGCGGTAAGAAACAATTATACGGTAAAACAGATATTGATATAGAAATTAGCAATCAATGCGGTAGACTTGTTGCTCTGGCAATTATTTACTACAATTCCATTATTCTCTCCGGAGTTCTTGAGAAATACGAAAACCTTGCCAATAATAAAAGATTTCTAACAATGATTAAAAAAATATCACCCGTTGCTTGGCATCATCATATTCACTTTCTTGGTCAATATACGTTTCAAAATAAAAATCATTCCATAAATATAAAGCAAATATTGGAAAATATCGATCTTAATTATTAATACCCTTACAACTCTTCTTTATGAATTTCGATAAATGCATATTTGACTCCAACAGCCCAAAGATGCAAAAAAATAAACTTGTTAAACAGCAGAATTTTCTGTACCTGAATAATAATCTTATTCTTATTATTGTCAATATTTACTAATACCTGAAAATTAAACTCTCAATAACTTATCCAAACATTTTTTTTACAATTTTTCCGGAAAAAAAAGAGATTCTACGTCAGAACACCTAAAAGATTTTGCTACGGAGCTAGATAGCAAAACCATAAAATTTATAATTTCTAATAGTGATACGCCGTTTATTAGAAATCTTTATAAGAATTACAATATTAACACTGTTGAAATTAAATATTTAATAAGCGGTCAAACTAAAACCTCTACAGAAGTTGTAGTAACTAATTATTAAATAAATTGATCTTCTAAGCAGATTTTTTAACTTTTGAATCTGTTATAGAATCAATAGCTTTTTCCATAAATGCTCTTACCGGATCGATGCTAAGCCTTGCGTAAATTTTAGTTGATTTTGGGCTTTTATGGTTAAGGGCTTTGCCGATTATATACTGACTTGCGCCGTTAATCGCCATCCAGCTCCCCATAGTTCTACGAATATCATGTATTCTAAAATCTTCAAGCCCTGCTTTTTTAACAATTTTTTGCCACTTCTTTTTAGGTTCTTGAAAATGTCCGCTTTTACTTTTTCGAGGACTTGGAAATACCCAACCGTTATTTTTTTCTTTATTCCTTTCACTTAAAATTTCGATAGCTTTTCCAGCAAGAGGTAATAAGTGAGGAATGCCGTTTTTACTTTTATGCGCCGGTATGTGCCAAGTTTTATCCGTTAGGTTAATTTCCTGCCATTCCATTGATAATACGTTACTTTTTCTTGCTCCGGTATATAATGAAATATAGACATAATCTTTCATAAGTGGATCGGCTTCTTTCTCAACTATTTCAAAGAAAGCCGGATCGAGTCACCCCTGTATTGACCAGAGGTGCTCACAGAACCGTACGTGAGACTCTCGCCTCATACGGCTCTTTGTGGATTTGAGGCAATGTTGTACCTCTTTGACATAATATTAATTAATCCTTCTTTAATTAGCTTAGTTGTTAATTTTTTTTTTATGTCGCTCCACATGCAGCCCTTCGCTCCACTCCCATTACAGAAGCTTCTTCACTACTACAACTGCATCTGCCTCAATAGCTGGAAAGTGCTATTGATTCCCAAGTTCCATATCTGACCCTAATTTATGTTCGTACTGCCTCCTGTGCCGCTCGCCGATAGCTCAACTATTGTATGACAGTTAGCTAACTTATCCCTTCAGCCCCCAAAAGCCAAAGGTTTTGACAGAGAACTTAACCCTCTTTCGACACTTAATTACAGCAATTCACTTTCGTTTACCTACATAAATCTCACATGACCCTTGCGGGCCTTTTCCTTAACGCTCACTACCATATTCCTTAGAATACAGCAGCTTAAGGTTGTTTGGAATCTGCTCATACCAGCTCGATTCCGGTGGACCTTCCACCATGTCAAATACAGCATTGCATCCTCTTCTTCTGATTCTGCATTCTTGGCACACTTGGAGTAGCAATAAAAAGTTATTTTCCTCTTCATAGTAAAGAAAGCAAAAATTCTGAAGTTTTAGAATCTTTTAAAGAAATAATAATTAATGTACCAATACAAAATTCTTTATTGATTATAGAAACACTTGAGAAATTATATAATATAAAAACTAAATTTATATTACTAAAACGAAGCAATAAAGCATAGATATTAAATGATATTGCTTTGTAAGCACTATTCTATTTTAGAAGAAATTAGAGATTTCTTTATGTCAGCTACAATTTTATTTGCTTACTTTTGATTCTTTAACAATCCAATTAAGTCAATTAGATATTTACTTTTACCTAAATTTAATTATACTTTAAATTAGCCGCGTCTAATTTAAAGTATAGTATAAATGAAACGAATATATATATTATTAGTTCAAGAGCATTTTGCTAGTAATGAACAAATGTTATTTTTAGTAGGATCAAGGCAAGTAGGCAAAACTACAATTGCTAAGCTTGTTGCTAAAGAATATCTAGAACATGTATATTTAAATTGGGATACGATAAAAGATAGGACACTTATCCTACAAGGTCAAACCTTTATAGAAGAAATTTTACCTTTAAATAAGTTACGAAAAGAAAAGCCGTTAGTAATTTTTGATGAAATACACAAATTTAAAAGTTGGAAAAATTATTTAAAAGGTTTTTATGATTTGTATAAAGGTAAATATCACATTCTAGTAACAGGGAGTAGCAGGCTTGACGTGTATCAAGCAGGAGGAGATAGTTTAATGGGTAGATATTTTTTACAGCGTATTCATCCCCTATCTGGACGTGAATTAGAAGAAATTAGTGTTTCCTTAAATGAAATAGGTGCATCCCTAGAAATCAATACTGAAAAATTTCGCAATCTATATGAAATGGGAGGCTTTCCTGAACCTTTTTTAAAAGCGTCGAAAAATTTTACTTATAAATGGCATTCTTTAAGAGAAAAACAGCTACTATATGAGGATATACGAAACTTATCCAATATACACGAAATAAGCCAACTGGAAATTTTAGCAGAGTTGTTAAAAGAACAAACGGGACAGCTTCTCAATAGAACTAGTTTGAGTAAAAAAATACAGGTAAGTGTCCCAACAATTTCCAAATGGATTAGTGTATTGGAAAAGTTTTTTTATTGCTTTATTGTCAAGCCATGGTCCACTAATATATCTAGGAGTATAATTAAAGAGCCAAAAATTTATTTAGTAGACTGGTCATTAATAAAGGATGAAGGTAGAAGGTTTGAAAATTTTATTGCTTCTCATTTATTAAAAGCACTAAACTGTTGGAGTGATAGAGGTTTGGGTAAATATGAATTATATTTTATTAGAAATAAAGATGGGAAAGAGGTAGATTTTTTAATTGCTAGGAATGATATACCATGGTTTTTGGTAGAGGCAAAATTATCGGATAACAATCGTATATCAAACAATTTAAGATATTTTCAGGAACAAACTGGAGCAACTCATGCGTTTCAGGTAGTATACAGCATGGAGTATATACAAGACGATTGTTTTAAATATCCTGATCCCATAATAGTGCCGGCTATTACTTTTCTTTCTCAACTGGTATAAAATCCAGAAGAGGGAGGGTAGTTACTAATTGTTCTATAATTTATCTTATGGAAAGTAACTCTGTAAAAAAGCTTTACCTGTAAGATTTAGCATTATTTGCATAGCAGCTGATATTTTTCAATTATCTTTTTTTCTTCCTCTTCTGTATAATTATCGTCAATATTAAGGTCGGTCAATACCATATTAGTTTTTAAGACATCGGTAAGTAGTTTTATTCCTTTGTCCCCTATATTATTCATGCTAAGATCAAGAGAAGTGAGTGTTTCATTAGTTTTTAAAGCCTTAGTAATCAACTTTACTCCCTGATCTTTTATGTTGTTAACTGCAAGATCAAGATGGGTCAGCGTTGTATTGGTTTTTAGAAACTCAGCAATTGGTTTTACTCCTTCATTACCTAAACTGTTACATCTAAGCTTAAGATGTATCAGTGTGGTATTTAGTTTCAGAGCATCGATAATTAGCTTTATTCCCTCAACACTTATGTTGTTACTAGTAAGGTCAAGATTAGTCAAGGTTGTATTAATTTTTAGAAAGTTTACAAGTGACTTTAACCCTTTATCAGTGATGTTGTTACTAGAAATATTAAGGAAGGCTAGAGTGGTATTGTTTTTAAGAGCTTCAACAATTAACCTTAATCCCTTGTCTCCTATATTATTGTTCTCAACGTCAAGATTTGTCAACTTTTTGTTGGTTTTTAAAAGCTCAGCAATTAGCTTTACTCCATCAATTCCTATATAATTATTTCCAAGGTTAAGAGTAATAAGCGTGGTATTTAGTTTCAGAGCATCGGTAATTACCTTTATGCCCTCATCCCCTATATGATTAGCAACAAGATTAAGAGAAGTTAGTGTAGTGTTAGTTTTCAGAGCATCTGCAATTAGCTCTACTCCTTCAGCTCCTATCATATTGCCCCAAAGGTTAAGTTCAGTAAGTATAGGATTGGTTTTAAGAAGCTTACCAATTAGTTTTACTCCATCAACCTTCACTCCTAGGGATTCAAGGTTAAGAGAAGTACCGCTTTTTCTTAAATTATTAATATAATTTTTAATTCCTATTTTTTTTAAATAATCTATTAATTCTTGCATTTTCTTTCCTTAATTAAATAAACGAACTGATTGAATTGGTAAATAGCTTAGTGAAATATGCTGCACAATGTTTTTAAAATATTTGTTGCAGGTTTTTTTATGCTGTTCTCTCACATTAGTTTATTCGGTACTTTGTAAAACAGCTCTTTTATTTCAGTAATCTCTAAAGTGGCACTTCGTTACATGTTCCGTAACACTGGACCAACTCGCTGTAAGCCCAAAGTAGTAATGTCGTGTTTATAATGCCTTGCTAGAGTCAATAACTCAAGCATACTATATTAGTTTTCTTGTTAAATAAATTGAGATAAAAAAGTAATAGCTGGCACTATCCATAAGCCAGGTTTATCAAAACAAGACTTATCAATAATCTGTTTGTTTTGAACCACTTGAAAACTAAACTCCGGTTTAAGTAATTCATGAAAATATTTTAAACTCGAAGAAATTGACAGATCACTTACCTTTGCCTCTACTAAAATCCAAGGTTTATTATCTTTTATTATTACAAAATCCACTTCTCTCTTTTGTTTATCACGTAAATAACATAAATTAAAATCTCCAAGCCCTGATTCGTTCCAAAAATACACCGCTTTTAAAAGATGAGATGCTACTAAATTTTCAAATTTTGCCCCGGGATCTTTTATTTGTGACCAATCCCAAAGATAATATTTAGGTTCTTTTATTAAGCTTCTTATAACATTTTTAGCCCAAGGTCTTATAGAGAAACAATAATAATGTTTTTCTAATAAAGAGACCCATCTCCTTATAGTTTGGTCTGAAACCCTGACTTTATTAGCTAGATTTGTATAATTTGTTAGTACCCCTACTTGTTCATTTATAATGGTAGCAAGCAATTCTAATGCATAAATATTGTTAATATCCTCTGTATTTCTAACATCTTCTCTAAATAATTGCTCAAATCGCTGTTTACTCCATATTCTATGAAATCTTGCAGTACCTCTTAAATAGACTTCTGCAAACCCTCCGAAATTTATCAATGCCTCAAATTCATCTTTTGTAATATTTTTTGGTTTGCCTATATATTCAATATCATTACGAAAATTTTTAGAAATTTCAGCTACAGATAACGGGTGTATCGTTAAATTAATATAACGTCCCATTAAACTATCTCCACCTTTTTTGTATATATTTAATCTAGCACTACCGGTTATAATAAATTCTATAGTGTCACCAAATTTATCGTAAAATCCTTTTACAAGATTTTTCCAATCTTTGAATTTATGGATTTCATCTAATATAATTCTTGGTTTCTTGTTAGCTTTAACTATAAGCAATGTTTCAAAAGTTTCATTATGATTATTTAAAATTTGTTGTCGATCTTCTAAATAATCCCAATTTAAGTAAGCCGAATTGATATTATGTTTGATTGCTTGTTTTGATATAGTAGTCTTTCCTACTTGCCTTGGTCCGCTAATAAATACTAATTTACCGTAATTTGTTAAATATTCTTCTACTTCTTTTTGGTATAACCTTTCCATTTTTAATAGCCAAATAAATTTATAACTATTTTACAGCTAAATATCGGAATAGTCAATAATATTTCGATATAAATGTTGAAATAGTCATCACTTTATAGAATTTTTAAAATCGCAGAGCTATAAAAAACCCATGCAAAACCTAGAGGAGTAAAGTAAAGTTTTACTGAAAAGTACCTAGTTTTTTCAAAAAAATATTACAAACGCCGATTTAGGGGGCACACCGTGAAACGGAGAATACCCTACGTTAAGGAATTATTGCTTAACTACCTTAGTCTAAATCTGATACTATAGTATATATAATAGCTTATATTAAAACTTTCGTTTTATCCCACTAATTTCAAATCTTCAAAACTTGAGCTTATTTCATTAGACTCGTTTGTTTCTGTTGTTTCCAAGACTATATTATTTAAATCTTCGGAATTGCTTAAAATATCAATATCACTGTTAATGTCCTGATCACTATCAGTATTTTCATGTTTTGGTATATAAGGAACAATTATTGCATTAATTTCATTAGTGAGTACAATACCCATATCTAAAATATCTATCAAAATCTCACTAAGCTTTTTTTTAGCTGATTTTATTTTATAAAACTTATTTACATTATTTAAGTCGATAGGTTTTTCATCCATTCCGCTAAACTTTTTATAATAACTTATTAAAGTAGATAGAACTTCTGTAAAACCTCTTGCCGCAGCAATTTTAAATAGTTATCCTTCATTATACGTTATGTCTAAAAATTCTGATCTACCTTGCTCTAAAAATTTTTTTATCTCATCCGGCATGTCCCACTGACATAAATAAGATAATTCTATAAGTTCATAATTTCTATGTTTCATAATTCATCCTCATTTAAATCTATAGCATTTGTTCTAATATTTGGTAAGTTATATAAAAGTACGTGAGCACAGGCGAGTTTCTTTCAAATTCGCTTGTATCAAGCTTTATGAAATATGCTGTATGAAGCTGCAAACAGTAAAAAAAAACTTGATTTAGAGATTTACCTTAGTAAAATCTTTATGCCTAATAAAAAATAGGATATCCACATGCAATATAAATTTGAATTAAGCCTGCAGCGTATGGCGATGAGTGCAAAGGCAGTATCACTGTGGGAACAACCACATATCAAAAATAAGGTTAGAGAGTTTTTTTTACATGAATATATAAGTAGCTTCAGAGAAGTTAAAGAAGCAAATGAAGAGAAATGGACTAATTTAACAAAAGAAGTGTTAAATCAATTAAAGCCAAGAGTATTGCCTAAAATATTAGATAGTGAATTGATTTATGTAGTAAGAGAGGTAGGAGCAAAAATATATAATTGGTACGAATATATTAGAGAAAATCTATATAATGTTGATTATGCTCAACAAATATATTGGACTCCATATGGGAGTATAGATCAAGTTAAAATATTTAAGTCATTTTGGCTAGAAAATAGTAATTTATTGACCGGTAATAGAGGGGTGGATAGGTTATTTAGATTAGCTTGTAATTATGTTCTGGAAGAACATGTAAATAATTTATGGCAACAAGTACCAAAAAAAATACAAGAAGGTAAATTTTATACGGAGACAATATATGGGGAATATGAATTTCATCTTATTGCTTATTGGCAGTGTTACCTTGATGGAGATTTACATTATTTAATAAGATATTTAAGGAGGGCTAGTCGTGACCATGATAAGCTGTATGATCGCAATCATTCTGTAGAAGAGAATATGTTTAGGTTATCGGTATCACAAGGATATGAAGTAGCTGCTAAGCATTTTTGGGGTAAGTTAAATGAAGAAGAGCAGGAAAGAAGTCTAGTAAGGCGCATATAGCCATAAAGAAATATGGTAGTTATTGGGATATTGGAGGTTATGAAAGAGAGCAGTATATAGAGATATGTACATTTTTAATGAATCAGATAAAAGAAGATCGCAAGGAAAAGTTATTTGAGGAAGAAATTACAACCGGAATTGCAGGTGGTGAGATTTTTGAGAGTAGTACGGAGTATAGGCATAACATTTTAAAGATGTTTTTATTTAGTTGGCCCTGGCAAGAATTTTTTATTCCTACATTAGAGAGAATGTGGAGTTATCTAGAAAATAGTGGTTATCAGAAGATATTATATGAAATTGTTTGTAAGATAAGCAAGGATTATAAATTAGGTTATGTAGTAGAAAATAGCAAATATCAAAGAATATTACATGAAGCATGGAATAAAAGCCCTGCCCATTTTAAACAAGAGATAGATCAAAATTATTATAGTTCAAATATAATAGGTGAGTTGTTGAATATTTGGGATATATCAAGTATCAAATTAATAGTCAATGATCAAGATACGCTGCAAAGAAGACAGGAACTATTTATCTATATAGATAAAGGATATAAGAAATATACGGATTTAATTAAGGAAGATAAATATGAAATATTAGATCAGTTTATACGGGAAATATTAGTTTCTGAAGAAGAACAGAAGAGTTTTAAGCAAAAAATAGATATATGGGGTTATTTTATCAGAGGCGGGCGATATCATTTAGCGGATAAATTATTAGATTGGCAATCTAGTTCAGTAGAAGAAAGGCAAAGTATTAAGGACAAGATAGATCACATAAGCATTTGTCACTATTTCATAAAAGAAGATAAGTATGAATTAGCAGATAAATTATTAGATTGGCAATCTAGTTCAGCAGAAGAAAGGCAAAGTATTAAGGACAAGATAGATCACATAAGTATTTGTCATTATTTCATAACAGAAGATAAGTATGAATTAGCAGATAAATTTTTGAATTGGCAATTTGCTACAGAAGAAGAGGTAAGAAATTGTAAAAATAGTTTTAAGAGTGATAAATTTTCGTATGACAAGATTTATAAATTATGGGCTACATTTAAAGAAGATATAGAGACAGCTAGAACACAATCTTTAAATTTCTTGAACTGGTTTTTAGATTCAGAAGAAGAAATAGCAGTGTTTAAAAAAGAAAAGTTAGTTAATGAGAAATTAGCGGAAATACTTTGTGATTCTTTTATAGGATACAACCGTTTTGAAATAATCGAGGATTTTTTAGATTGGTGTTTATTATCACCAGAGGAAATACAGCAATTAAAACAAGTAGCGGTGGATAGAACAATATTCAGAAAATGTGACTATAATATAGCGAATGATTGTTTAGATATAGCAGAGAGATTTGTCACATGGGCTTTTGATGAAGAAGATAAAAGGCAAGAATTTATTAAGGAATTTATGTTGTCAGATGATGGGATAAAATCTTGTAATTTTTTAATAAAATATGCGAGCGAGGTAGATCCACATCATCCTAAACCAACAAAAGAGGAAAAGTTAGAGAAATTTAAAAAATTTATAGATTTCTGGATCAGACCTTTAGAGAATCTTGATGAAGTAAAAAATAAATTAGAGTCATATGTAACTTATTATCGTGAAGAAGAAAAAATAGAGAATCATAAAATATTTATGAATTTATTATATACTTTGGAGCAAAACCATGATACGATGGAGGTAAGTTATATTGGAGAGAGTAGTAGTACGAATATGTAAAATATCGAGATTTTTAACTAATATTATGAGGTGCATATGCCGTATAATCATAAGCCGGAACTAATAGAGTTATTAATAAATGAACCGATTAGTGAACGACAAGTTAACAATCCTGATAATTACGTAGAAGTAATAAATAGAGCCCGACCTCAAGGTTTTGCAGAGCATTTTGCTTTGTTATTAGAAGATATACCGGCTATACATTCGAGCATAGCACCGGAGTTTTTCTAGTATTTCTTTCTTGGTACTTCCCTTACTTTACCTAACACCTCGTTAATGTCGAAATTAAATATAGAAGATGTATTTTTTAAATTCGATAAGAATGCTCTCAAGTTAATATTCAAAATACGTAATCAAGATTATTATAAGTTAAAATTTATTGTAATTAATACTAATACTGAACAAAATGTAGGCTTTATCAATGAAGAATTATCAGAGGTTAAGAGGCAATTATCAGATAGTACAGGCAATATAATAGCACCTGAGATAGAAGGACAGATACTTCATATTGTTAATGACAAAGGGTTTAAGATAAAAATATTACCTGAGCTAAGCCATCAATCATTTATCACATTACCCCCATTAAGCAGCGACATTCACCCCACTTTCCATAAAGTAAGAAAAGATATAGTACAAGAAATTAATATTGGTGATGAAAAACGAATATTACAAGATTTTGATCCGTTACTTGCTCAGTTAAGTAAAAATGTATTATCGGACGTTCAAACCAATACTCAAAATATTTTTGCATTACTAAAGACTATATATAAGAGTTACCCTACAGAAATACTAGGTACATCAGAAGCGTCTTATCATGGATATAGTTATGGTTTTTTTAGATTAAACTATAAGTATAAATATGGTCTTGATTGTTATGTAGAAAGGATAGCAGGCAAAGGCTATATGGATTTGGTGTTGTTATCACGTAAAGATAATAAAAATCCATTGCCGATAATAGTTGAGTTTAAAGCAAACCATGTAGGAGCAAATAAGGCAATAGAGCAAATCAATCAGAACGGATATATATATAACTTACCGAATATTAGAACAGATGCTAAGGAAGCTATAATAGTCGGGATAGATTTTAGTACAAATGCTCAACAGGCAGGGAGGAGTAGTACGCAAATAGATAATGAGTTAATAGTACGAAGTCTTAATATCAAGGCAACACCGACAAACTTAATATCTCAATTAGCAGAGGATGTATTTAATGAGAAAAAGACTCATCAAGAAATTGTTAAGAATATACAAGAAAGTATAGAGCATTTATATTACTCATCAATTAAAAGCAAAGATAATCATTATTTAAGTAGGGTGTTATTAGGACAAACATTTACATCAAAAAATAATAACAATGATGAAATACACGTATTTCTATATAATAAGGACGGGAAATTAAATCTGATAAGTGACAGGGTTACAAGTATTGTACTGCAACAAGATAGTAAAGGAATAATATTAAATATAATAGAGGGTAGTAATACCCATCAAACTCGGCTCAAAAGTAAAAAAGAAGATAAGGTATTTGATGATAGTAAGATTCCGCCTGTTGAGAAGTTAACTATTCAGGATTTAACAATAATTAATATTGCCGTAAATCCTAATGCTGAAATTTTTTCCGGGGTGATAGGTAAGAGTTATATAACGAGTGAAGCTATTAAAATAGAGAGTAAAAATATTAATGAGTTTAGCGATAATCAGAAATATCCAGGTCAGTTTAAACGCATTGAGGCTGTTAAAGTACAGGATTTAATAGATTTAATTGATAATCCGGACTCGAGTATAGATAGCGATAATGAATATTTGCCGCCTAAGAAGAAACAAAAATTTTTAGCAAAGGATTTTCAAACAACATTATTACAATGTTTATCTCCAATAAAAGAACTTATAAGTAAAGAATCTGATCTACAAGCAATAATACAAGGTATGTTTATAAATCAAAGGTTAGGTAGTTATAATAATAAACAGATTAAAGTATTTTCAGAAGTAATTTTTGGTTCCGGCAGAGCAGATTTAGCATTATTTATTGTAGATAGCAGTTTTAAAGAAGATAAACCGGTGCTTATGGAATTAAAGTACGGTAGTAATAGTAAGTTGCTCACTGATGCTGAAAAACAATTATTGGGATATAGTAAATATTTAAAATCTGCGACAGAGTACAAAGAGGTACAGAGCGTTGCTATAGTATATAATCCTAGTAATAAACAAGGCAATTTTTTACAGGTTAAGATATCATCAAATAAAATAGATCATACTTCATCTTCATCACATAATGCACAAGGTAGCGGTGCTGAAAAAAGCGTGAACAAAAAGGTTAAAAAAGTATTAGAAATTAGTGATTTAGAATCTTGGCAAAGCATAAAAACTATTGATAACGATATATTTTTTGATTTGTCACACGGCTCTAATAATCAAGGTTTAAGTGATAAGAATTTTCTAGATGTAATAGAGTTTTTAGGAAAAGTTAAAGTATCGTCGTTATCAAAAATAGCATTAAGTTTAGCCGGTAATCATATAAATAAGGATCAAGCGTCTAAATTATTTCGGTTATTAGAAAAAAATGCCTTCATCAATAGCTTAGATATATCTAATACCGGTTTAGATAAGCAGTTGCTTAATGAATTAATCAAGGTGTTAATTAAAAAAGAAAATCTTATTAATTATGAGTCTTTGTCTCCGGCAGATAAATTGTGGATCATACAAGATTTGCCCAAGGATTTAAGTAATGCCGACGCCAATGCTAGAGTTTCACAATTGCTTGAAGATCCTCAGTTATCAACAGATATTCAAGCTGTAGGTCATTTGCCTATCGGTTCAGCGGAGCAAAATAAATATTTAGAAAATCTATTTAGGCCTGAGCGTAAGATAATGTTTTCTTCTCTGCAAAAATTAGATTTATCGAATAATAAATTAGGTATAGAAGTAGCTCCAATCTTAGAGGACGCATTAAGTAAGCTTAATGGGATGGAAGAAATAAATTTGTCTAATAATAAGCTAGGGGATGAAGGGTTAAAGTCGATAGCACAAGGATTAGAAAATAATTATTCTACTAAGATATTAAAATTATCTAATATTGGCATTACTAAGATAACAGAAGAGCTATCAGAAATATTGAGTAAAAAGGCGGCGATTATAGAATTAGATTTATCTGATAATAATTTATCTAATGCAGAGATTACAGTATTAATAGATGCTTTAACTAAAGCGAATGCTATTGAGAAGTTAAACCTTTCAGGTAATAATATACAAGGCGAAGCGCTAAACTCTTTAACACATTTTATAGAAAATAGTAATTCTTTGCAAGAGCTTAAATTATCTAATACTAATTTAGGTAATACAGAGGTAGAGTTAATAGCTCGTGCCTTGAGTAAGAGTGATTTGAATCTTTTTTTAGATATATCGAATAATAGAATATCAGAGGCGGATATATTATTTAAACATTTAAATTCAAATGACCATAATCAAGTACTTACCGGGTTAGTACTTGCAAATAATGAGATTAGTGAAGTTACAGAATTATCAGACGCATTAATAGATAATAAAAAACTTCGATATTTAGACCTATCTAATAATAAAATAACATTTGAAGGAGCATCCTCTATATTCTTTAGTTTACGTCCTTTGGATGATGGTACTGCTCAGAATGATATTCTTGATACTTTAATTTTGTCTAATAATCCTATAAGTATTGATCTACAAGATCAAGACAGTGTCTCGGATTTATACAAGATGTTAAAACATAATGACGGTCTAACCCATCTAGCATTATCTAATATTGCAATAGATGATAGTTTATTAACAAAGATATTAGATAGTCTACAAGAAAATACACGTCTAGAGAGCATAGATTTATCTTATAATCAGATTCAGCTTACAGATCATAAGACTCAAGGTCAGATAAGAGAATTTTTAAGAGAAAATACAATATTAACAGAATTAAATCTGGCAAATAATGAAGTAACGGATCAAGGCGGAAAAATTATAATTAGTTCTTTCTTAGACAAAAAAATCATGAATAAAAGAATTGTTAAAAGAATAGAATTTATTGATCTTGATTTATCCGGTAATCCATCCTTAGGCAAGGAATTTATTAAGAAGTTAATTGATATCATTAAAAGCGAATATCCAATTGAGAATTTAAGATTAGCTAATAATAATTGGTCAATAGAACATACTACTGGATTAATTAATGCTATTGTTGATAGTAAGGAAAGAAAAGTAAATATAGATTTATCCGGTAATAAGATCAGCCCGAATTCTCAAGAGCGATTAAATAATTATCGATCAGCAATAAAATTACAAACTTTAGATGATAATTATGTAGTCGGTACATCAGATTTGCAAAATCCAATAATAGCAGCATGTTTGCCAAGCACTAGTAAAGGCAAAAGGTCTATAAGTGACTGTAAGATAGGTTGGAGTGATGTAGATGAGATTAGTAACAGTAAGACGAGAAATATTGATGAGATAGTAATTGATGCCGAAAAGTTTTTAAAGCATAGTAAGCAGCATATGGATGATCGGGAAAAGAGTGCTCAGTTAGTAAGTCTGCTAAAAGAGATTAAGCATCAAGGTGATCATAAAATAGTAGGTAATAATAAATATTTATTAGCTCGAGTTATTATGGAAGGAGGGTACAAGGCTTATATACAGAATGAACGGATTAATGATTTAGGATACGATATTATAAGTAGAGGTTATAGCCCTACATTAAAATTAAAGTTAATAAATGCTGCGGGGAAGATGCAGCTAATGCATGGTATATACGGTAGTTTAATAACGTGTAAGGATGGGGAAACTGAGAGTTGTGCACTTAGTGTTGGAGGTTTGGGCTATGCATTTTTGTCACAGCCAATTGAAAAGGTGATGATAAAAATTACGCCGAAGGTAGTAAATAATGTTGCCCATATCGGAGGTAAGGTAATACCGCGTATATTGAATTATGATACAAAGTTTATAGTGCAATTAGCCGGAGCAAAATACGGTGCTAAAGTAGCAAAGGGCGTCGCCGGAGCATTAGGAGGAGTATTTGATATCATCGATATAGCAATGTCATCAAATATGCTTGTAGAATGTAATAAACGGGCATCTAGTAATAATACGTGCAGTAATAAAGAAATTAGAGATAGTATAGCATCAATTAGTTTATCCAGTATTTCTTTTGTTTCCGGTATAGCCCTGGCTGCTATGGGTAGCGGGCCTGCCGGTATAGCAGTTGGGTTTATTTTAATGATAGGTCAAGGGGTATATAGCGGTGTTAGTAATATTATAGAATATGAAGAGAAATATGATACGACAGACGGAGAGAATTGGAGTATTTTTTGGCGTACGGTGTTATTAAAAAGTATGGCAGAGGATGTAGAGCATTTAAAGGCAAGACATGATGCTGTTAATTATACAGTAAAGAATGCTTGGAACACGTTAGAAAAATTTCCTGAGGAAATAGTTGCCTATGCCATAGGGTTGGGGAAGATAGAATTAAGTTATGCACCGCTATGTAAAACTGTTACACACTATTATCCGGACTATTATCCGGTGTTTTGTATAGGACGAAGACCTCAAGAAGGACCATGTAAAGACGGTCGTGATGGAGTTATAACACAAAATGTGACAGAATGTACAATCCCACACTTACATCCGGCTTCTTCAAGAATTGATATGCAGAAGCAAGATATCAAATATACAAAAAATCTTTCTCGTGTCCTACCTGATCCTGTCGTAAATGCTACAATGATCTGTTTGCCTCAAATTACTGATGCGATTTATGAGAAGGGTATCACATCATCAAGGTCAGATGCTATTTATGAGTGTGATAATGCGGTAGTTATGGTACGTAATCAAAGGCAATACTCACAGGTTAAAGATAAATATATTATATATGACTTAAAAAATGTTAATTCAGGTACAATAATTGGAAGTAATGCACTAAATAATATCTTTCAAATTTTTGAGGGGGATCCGGTAATATGGGGAAGTACAGCCCTTGACAATAGATTTGTTATATTAGCTGATAAGTATCATGGTAAGATTTATTTAGGTGGTAATAGTACTAACATAATTGATGTGAGCCACTTGCAGAATCAACATATTAGTATGGAATATACTCATATATATCCATTAACAATGAATATGAGTATTACTATCGATAATAAAATTATGTCGCAAGTAGATAGTAGGACACAAGATGTAGAGATTCGCTATATCGGTAGAAAATATAAAGGAGATAAGATAGTATGCAAGTACTTATCTCATCAAGAAGATGGCAATATAATCCAAGATAATATAGTAGGTCATAATAATATTATTATAGATAGCGGCGGTGGAGGAGACTACTCCGATCAAGATCAGATACGGAATTGTAATAAAGTAATAGTCTCACCTAATACCGTAGTGCGAGGTAGTAACGGTAATTATACTTTTTATATTATATCACAGAATTATTCAGCAATATATCCTATTTCAGATATAGATATAGTTGGAAGAGGAACAATAAATTTTCCTGAAATATCCTTATTAAAGGATTGTAATCAAATTAATTATTCTGTAGTTGATAATATTTTATCATTTTTTATTCCATTAAATGGAAATGGTACGTATTTACTGCGGTTAGAAAATTATCTAAATAAAGATAACGATACAAATTATGTTTTAATAGATAAATACGGTAGCAATATTGTCTATCAATACACAACATATACTAACGGCCAAATTATGGGGCATTTTGCATTATACGCAGAGTGTAGATTTTACACCACACAAAAAGTAGTAAACCACTATAGGAATATTTCCTATAGTGACAAAAATTATGCTGTATTCGGTACAGTAAAAAATAATCAATATAATAATTTTCTTAAATTTGGTTCATCAGGAAGCGACGTAATTATTAGTGACAAAGATGTTGTATTCATGGAAGGTAGTGAGGGTAATGATATATATATTGTTAATAATGATTCTTTTTATAGATTAAACATTAATAATAAAGCACAAGATTTGAAGTTAGATATATTAAATATATTATGCGTAAATAATATATTTAATATGTTATTGATAAAAAATACCGATGATTTGCATTTATTATTTAATAGTACAGAAGATAATGCACATCAAAATACACCAAAAGAGATAATAATAGATAATTATTTTTTAGATCATACATATCAACATATAGCTTTAATGGATAAAGACGGCAATAGCTTTATACCATTTTTTATGTTAGGGCAGGATGTAGTGCTAGTACCGTTTTATCATGCAAGTTTAGTTAAAAATATTTATATGCTATCAGCTAATAGTTATGAACAAGTAGTAATAGATATTGAGATAAGTAATATAATGTTTTACAGGCAAGACAATAATTTGTTATTAGTAGAGAAGGAGGTGCATGGTTTAAATAGTTTAAGTATAATTTTAAAGGATTATTACTTACAAAAACAACAATGGTCAGGTATAAAATTATATTCATATAATAATGGAGATTATAATCGTGTTGATCTAAATAATGTTGAATTATCAACTATTAGCTATCAAAATGAGTATGATAGTATAATACAAGAATATACGGTAAATTTTGCGGAGAAGTCTCAGGAGATAACACATAATCAACGAAATATTAATAGTCAGTTAGTATCTATTGAGCCAAATCAAGAAAAAATAGGAAGAGTGATACTTCAGAATACCACTCCTGAAAGTTTAGAAGTAATATTTCATAAAGATGATCTAATATTAACGGATAATAGATATAATAATCAGTTAGTAATAAAGAATTGGTATAAGGATAATAAATATATAATATCAGTATTGGAATTTGATTCAGGTATAGAACCAATAAGGATTCATGTATTAGATAAGGATTATGGTCATATCTTAAATAAGCTTATAGATAGAATAAAATTAAATAATAAATTAGATAGTGAGATAGCTAATATAAATACAGATGTAGTTGATTCAGTGCAGGAGGAGAATTATCATAAACATCGTCATCATCATGGGGAGGCTCATAATAGGGGGCGCCGTGATGTAGATAAGGCTGATTTTAGTAGGGAAAATGATAGCCAAAATTTATATTCTGCAAGCGGAGCAGCAAGCAGTAAACCCATGCCAACGGTCTATAACGCAGTTAAATGGGTTGGCGGCGGTATCGGGACAATATTGTATTATTTAAATCCTGTTGAGCAAATAAAGCATTGGTTTAACAAGGATGAAAGTAGGGCAGATGAACAGATAATAGATATAACAAATAAGTCAGAACAAAGTAATAATCAACCGGAAGATAATAAGGTAAAAGCAAAAAGCACTTTAAGAAAATTACAGCAGAAGGTTAAAATACCGGAGGAACAATATCGAAATGAGGAAGGACAATACAAAAAATACGAAGGTGTAACGTTATATAGTTCAGCCAAGATATCAAATAGATTTATAGGTAATGAGGCATCTATAGGAGATGTAGTAAATTATGATTTATTAGATATGCAAGGTAATCTATTGTTACTAGATTTGTTGGTGCGTAAGAAGAATGGAGTGAAATATAACAATAACGGTGTTGTTATTAAGAATAATATAGATGATGAATATGCCCAAAGCCTTGCATATAGTGCATATATTTTTAAAGCTCAATTACCGAGTAATATAAGTTATATTAATAATAATACAGAAGATGTGGGGTTATTAGGGTAGATTAGTATCGGTAATCCTCCCCAGAAACAATCGACAAAAAG
This sequence comes from Rickettsia endosymbiont of Ceutorhynchus obstrictus, assembly GCF_964026565.1. Taxonomy (NCBI): domain Bacteria; kingdom Pseudomonadati; phylum Pseudomonadota; class Alphaproteobacteria; order Rickettsiales; family Rickettsiaceae; genus Rickettsia; species Rickettsia endosymbiont of Ceutorhynchus obstrictus. The sequence goes on along the minus strand of NZ_OZ032162.1, from coordinate 842,679 downwards.
AGTAGAATTTTCTAAAAATAAAAAAGGAGATTCTATATAGTTTTTGGGTACCATTATACTCAGAAATAAAACATGTTTTTAAACAGTAATTTGCTTAAATTAAGTTAAAGTTGTATAATAATGTTATACCCCGCTTATATAACTTCAATAGTAAAAAGATTAGATTTATGCAAGGTAATAAATTACCAAGGATGATTGTAGGAACAGATGAATTCTATGATTTAGTAATTAATAGTGATGTATTTGTAGATAAGAGCTTAATGATTAAGGAGTTATTGGAAGATAGTAGTAAGGTAGTTTTGATTACTAGACCAAGACGCTGGGGTAAAAGCTTAAATATGAATATGCTTCAGAAATTCTTTGAAATTGAAATAGATGAAAAAGGTACTGTGTTATCTGAAGGAAATAAGGTAAATCATAAGCTTTTTATTGGCGGAGAAATTGATTTAGCGTTTGCAAGCGGTAGAAAAAAAATACTTCAAAAGCTTAAAATAGCAGAGTATGAGGATATTATAACTGACTATCAAGGACAATTTCCAGTAGTTTTACTGAATTTAAAAGATGTTAAAGGTAGTAGCTATAGGGAATTTGAAGAAGGGGTAATATATCAAATAATGACTCTATTTAATAATCATCGTTACTTGAAAGATTATTACCTTACAAATAATACGAATTTATTAGATGAAGGACAAAAAAGCCGATTAGAGAGATATTTTGTAGGCAAGGTTGATGCAGCCGATTTAAAAATTAGTTTACGTTTTTTAAGTGAGTTGCTTTTTAAGCATTTTAACCAAAAAGTATACATTCTGATTGATGAATATGATACACCAATAAATAGTGCATATATAAAATTAGGTAGTGAATCAGAAGAATTTGAAAAAGTGTTAGAATTATTCCGAGGAATGCTGGGTAGTAGCCTAAAGAGTAATCCCTATCTAGAGAAAGGAGTAATAACAGGAATACTACGCATTGCTAAAGCTAATTTATTTTCAGATTTAAATAATGTTCGTGAATATACATTACTTGATAAGCAATTTTCTAAATTTTACGGTTTTACACAAGAGGAAGTTGATGAATTATTAATAAAAGTACCAACAAAAACTACTGTTGAGCAGATTAAGGATTGGTATAACGGTTATAATTTTGGTGGGGAAACAATCTATAATCCTTGGTCAATAATGTTATGCCTTTCTAGTGAAGGGGTATTGGATTATTATTGGTTAGATAGTGGCGGAACTGCACTTATAGATAAAGTATTATTATCTGATGAAATGCAGAAAGACCTACAACAGCTAGCTGCCGGCGGTAATATAGTATCACCTATTACTAAACAAATAAGTTTTGCTGATATAAATAAACCTATAGGTTTATTTAGTTTATTATTATTTAGTGGGTATTTAAATCCAGCTGCTAAGGAATTAGAAGAAAATATATATGAATTATCTGTTCCTAATAAGGAAGTAAGGCATATATATAAAACAAGGGTATTACAGTGGGTAACTAATAAGTTAAAAATTGATAGTTCTAAATATTATTCTTTTATTGCTTTACTGGCGGATGGTCAAATAGAAGAATTTAAAGAAGAGCTACAAAGATTGTTACAGAATAGTACCAGCTTTTATCAAACTGGTGAGGCAAAAGCAGAGTTATTTTATAGTGGATTTATGTTAGGCTTAATGAATATGCTAGCAGTTAGTCACATAATAGATAGTGAAAAAGAAACAGGTAAAGGTAGAGCAGATATAGTATTAATTCCTAAGATTGGTCAAAATAATAATGCAATTATTATAGAATATAAAATAGCAAAAAAAGAGGAAGACCTAGAACTAGTCGCAAAATCAGGGCTTGCTCAAATTAATAACCTACAATATGATACAAAAATAAAAGAACATAGTCATATTCAAAAAATTATCAAAATATCTATGGCTTTTTGTGGTAAAGAGGTAGCACTACAATATCAAGTTGATTAACTTGTTTTTTAAATTATAAAAAGGCTCTGTTGAATTGATTGTGTACATTTTGGCAAGACCATTAAAATCTCCCTTGAGAACGTTCATAGAACTATGAAATGACAGATATGATTGCCGTGGGGTGACAGTTAAGTTTGCCGGTAAGAGGGTGGATAAGTTTGCATAAATAAGCCTCCTTTTTGTTAATGTTTTATAATATTGGAATATTTACTTAAATTTAAATTCCAGATATAACAACGTTAAATTTTTGTGTATGATATTGTATACTATCGAGTTCATTGATATCTGAATATTATGATCTTTGAGAATCCGTATATGATCATTACTGGTATATTGACTACCTTGATCACTATTAAATATCTGTGGAGCTTGATACTTCTTAATGCTTCCTTCAATACATCAGTTACCAATGTCCCGTCCATGCTATTGGACAGTTTATAGCTTAATATGGCTTTGCTATGCCAATCTATAATAGCTGCTAGATACATAAAGCCTCCGTTAGTGCGAATATTTCGACAAGACTCTTACACGCTTGTATCTTTGTTTTTAATTTATAAGTTAACTCTTACTTTAAGGCTACCTGAATGTCCTTGATATTTTTTAGCTAGATTCGCATCATAATTAATACCGTATTCCATCATTTTATGTTTAACCGTAATACCTAAACCTAAATTATAATCTACCCTATTACTTCTATAGTTAATTGTAGGTAGTGGCTCATCTATCCCAGGCAGTCTTGCATCTATTGCCGGGGTTTTGTTCTTTACGGCATAATTAATAAATCCATAAACTTCCGGTGTTATTATTACATTATCTACACTCGCTAAATAGATATCCTGATATGTTCTAAGTCCGGCAACGCCGCTTAGCTTATTATAATTCTTCTTGTGTACGGTTAAATTCTGGAAACTAGTGCCGCTTTCTGCGTAACCCTTATCTCTAATTAATGAACCTATCGCACCTAAGCTTGGCGTAACGTAAATGTTATTGTTTAGATTATAATTATATCCAAGTGATACACTCCCACTATATAAATACGACTTATACTTACTAGATGCTACCTCGCTGCCAAGTATGTTTCTCGCTACAGCTAAATGACGTATCTTCCCGCTTCTGATAGAACTCTCAGCATAAGATATAGTACCATCTACATACCAATCATAATTCGGTATATTATATGCACTATAAAGTGAGAACATATTGGTTCTTACTTTATCTACATTACCTATATTTTGATCCTGCGGTCTTATGTTCGTATATGCATTAGTATATGCAATCCCTAATAAGAGATTATCGGATATTAAACCATCGAATCCTATAGTATTACTATGTCCTCTTGTCTTATAGCTACTGAAATATTCCGATTTGCTACCGCTTACTTTATCCTTACTATGATTTATTGATGATCTTGCCCATACTCCGTACTTGTTTATATCATCATCACCTGCTGCAACAACTGTAGGACTAGTATTTAATAACCTATTATGTATTGCATTCATTGCAACTTTATGGGTATCCGTAAGTGTTTGTTGTAATGCTACGCATATGATCTCACTATTTCTCTCTTTTGGATGATCCAGTATTTTAGATAACATCTCCTCTACTTGCTCCTTACTGAGCAAACCTATATTATTCTTAAACTCCTGTGCTAGACTACCCGGTAATGCATTCTTTAGTTCTTGCATAAATATATTATCTTGCTCAGAGTCAAAAACATAATCATTATCTATTACATTATTCGAATCATCAGATGCATATAAAGTAAGGGATCTTGCATCTAACGTCCATCTTACAAACTTATTCTGCTCTCCACTACTATCAAGTACAATCTGATTCTCAGGATCACTTAACAAGATTATGTTACTGCCATCCTCCGCAAGGATAATATTATATTTAGTATCATCATTTATCTTACTTATATCACTATTAATAAATGCGAGTTTTATTGTTAATTCACTTACATTCGATAAATCTAAGGTGCTACCTGACTCAAGTATTATATTACCTCCCGATAAACTAGACTCATCATAACTACTACTTATCATTAGCTGGTTAGAAAAGCTACTTGTGCCGGATAATGTCAGCGTGTTAGTATCAAGTATAATAGTGCTATTATTAGCACTTATATTACCTTGCATAGATATATTATCTACTACCTCGATGTTTGCATTATCTATATTAATACTACTTGCACTTACATCACCGTTAAAGATAACATTTGAACCACTAGATATAGCTATATTATTACTGCTTGATAATGTTTTATTAAATTTAGTATTGCCGTTTATAACGACATTTCCTTGGCTATTTACGGTATCTGCAAAATATGTACTACCGTTTACCTCTATATTTCCTGTAGTATTTACTGCACCCTGAAACTGAGTAACAGCATTATCCTGATCAAAGTTAATAGTATTGCTACTACTACTTGCAGTAAACGCTGATGTCAATGTGATAAATGATAATGTATTACTACTAGTCTTATTAGCTATAATATTATTACATGTAACATTACCTGCAAACAACGTTTCCCCTGATGTACTAATATCTCCGCTACTATTAATATCACCGTTAAACTTTATATTATTACTACTTGATATATCCCCTACAGGACTAGAGGTAGATCCTATATTACCGTCAATATTAGTACTACCGGCAAAACTTAGATTTAGTGGATCGCCTCCTGTTATATTAATACCGCCTGTAAAGTTTACACTAGATGGAAATGTAATGATGCCGCTTCCACTCCCTTGTAACTCCTCTATAGAATAATCACCGGAAGCAAGAAATGTCACATATCCTGCTCCTGCCTTCATTGTAGATATATTTGATACCACCTCGCCTATAGTGCTACTTCCTAAAAAGTTGAGTGTGCCGCTAGCAGCATCAGTGCTACTTATACTACCACTGATGTTAACATTGTCTGCTACATTAATAATGCCATCATTACCCTGAAAATCAATACTACCGTTTATATCACCATTAGCATTATATTGTGTACTGTTATGAAAGATAATATTTGCGTCCACCACTCCCAAATCAATCTTACTAAGGTCTAATCCTATACTCTCTACTTGTATCTCAGGTCTTATATCAAACTCCGCATCTCCATCACTTGATAGAGTAAGCTGCTTTAATCTATGCTCTGCTGTTCCAATAGTAACAGTCTCATCGCCGTTATTATCTATTGTTAGCTTCTTATCTCCTTTAGAGTATAGAGTGAGTACTCCGTATTTATCCTGGCTTGGCACTATAGACGTATCAAGCGTTATAGTGCGGTCCTCATCTTCTGATGTATTTACAAGTGCTAGTACTGAATCTTCATTCCTGTATATGATATTATCTGCATTCATACTGAAATCTTCGTCTCTAGCATCTAAAATATATTGCCCAGCTCCCTCACTATTTCCTATATTGATACTATCTATTGATGCAGATGCTGCACTATAATCTGTTAAGTATGCACCATCATTTATATTTAGGTTTAATACATTAGCATCTACACTTGCCTCAAAAATAACATTCCCACTAATATCTATAGCACCTAACTTATGAGCATCTGTACCAAGTGATGCATTATTACTTAAGGTAATTGTTAGATTATAACCATTACCGTCTAATAAAATCTCGCCACCGCCATTATTGCTTCCTGCTATGCTACTTACAAAATTTATCGTCTGATCTTGTGGAGCAGATAATATAAGTTGGGCATTGTTATCCGTGAAGTTAATACTTCCATTTGCTGTGCTAATCAATGATAAGTTGGCTTCATTACTCTCTATAGAAAGAATACCGTTCTCTCCTATATTAATAGTCTTAATCTCTCCTATCCCTTTGTCCGTAACACGTAATTTAGCGTCAACCTCTAATAAAGCACTGCTTGCATTACTTATTGTCCCTCCTAATGTGTACCAATTATCACCACTATTACCGTTAAAAATCAAACTTGCGGCATTACCCGCAAAATCTATATCTCCCGTTATTCCGTTACTTGCTATTAAAGTACCATCGCTACTAAAGCTAACTGCAGCTGTTATTAAATCTGTTGCAGTAATGGGACCTAGCCCTCCAATGCTTACATTAGCTGCATACAACTTGCCTATACTTGCCGCTGTAGCCTGATTTAAGTTTACTTGCTTTAACTTCTTATCTGATGCCCCTATTACTCCTACATCACCACTACCTATCTTAATAGTGCCTGTATTATCTGTAGCTGTTGTAATGCTGCCATCTACTCCCTTATCTGCTACTAAACTACCGTCACTACTAAATAATACATCACCTGTTAGTAAACCGGATGCTGTAACTACAGCACCTGCATTTGCTACCTCATACGTTGTAGCACTCGCTGCCGGAATAGTAATAGCCCCTGCTCCACTAAACTTTAAAGCCGTTAGGGCTTTTGTAGCTCCTATTGTTCCTGTTACTGTTCCCGCACCTAAAAACTCTAATGTTCCTGCTACCGCAGTACTGCTATCCACATTGCCTGTTATCGTCTGAGCATCTGCTAATTGCAGAACTCCATCATTACCCACAAAATCTACATTACCTGTTATCCCTTTACTTGCTACTAAACTACCGTCACTACTAAATAGTACATTGCCTGTTAGTAAACCGGATGCTGTAACTACAGCACCTGCATTTGCTACCTCATAAGTCGCGACATTAGCTGCCGGAATAGTAATAGCCCCTGCTCCACTAAACTTTAAAGCCGTTAGGGCTTTTGTAGCTCCTATTGTTCCTGTTACTGTTCCCGCACCTAAAAACTCTAATGTTCCTGCTACCGCAGTACTGCTATCCACATTCCCTGTGATCGTCTGAGCATCTGCTAATTGCAGAACTCCATCATTACCCGCAAAATCTACATTACCTGTTATCCCTTTACTTGCTACTAAACTACCGTCACTACTAAATAGTACATTGCCTGTTAGTAAGCTGGATGCCGTAACTACAGCACCTGCATTTGCTACCTCATAAGTCGTGACATTAGCTGCCGGAATAGTAATAGCCCCTGCTCCACTAAACTTTAAAGCCGTTAGGGCTTTTGTAGCTCCTATTGTTCCTGTTACTGTTCCCGCACCTAAAAACTCTAATGTTCCTGCTACCGCAGTACTGCTATCCACATTGCCTGTTATCGTCTGAGCATCGGCTAATTGCAGAACTCCATCATTACCCGCAAAATCTACATTACCTGTTATCCCTTTACTTGCTACTAAACTACCGTCACTACTAAATAGTACATTGCCTGTTAGTAAGCTGGATGCTGTAACTACAGCACCTGCATTTGCTACCTCATAAGTCGCGACATTAGCTGCCGGAATAGTAATAGCCCCTGCTCCACTAAACTTTAAAGCCGTTAGGGCTTTTGTAGCTCCTATTGTTCCTGTTACTGTTCCCGCACCTAAAAACTCTAATGTTCCTGCTACCGCAGTACTGCTATCCACATTGCCTGTTATCGTCTGAGCATCGGCTAATTGCAGAACTCCATCATTACCCGCAAAATCTACATTACCTGTTATCCCTTTACTTGCTACTAAACTACCGTCACTACTAAATAGTACATTGCCTGTTAGTAAGCTGGATGCTGTAACTACAGCACCTGCATTTGCTACCTCATAGGTCGCGACATTAGCTGCCGGAATAGTAATAGCCCCTGCTCCACTAAACTTTAAAGCCGTTAGGGCTTTTGTAGCTCCTATTGTTCCTGTTACTGTTCCCGCACCTAAAAACTCTAATGTTCCTGCTACCGCAGTACTACTATCCACATTGCCTGTTATCGTCTGAGCATCTGCTAATTGCAGAACTCCATCATTACCCGCAAAATCTACATTACCTGTTATCCCTTTACTTGCTACTAAACTACCGTCACTACTAAATAGTACATTGCCTGTTAGTAAGCTGGATGCTGTAACTACAGCACCTGCATTTGCTACCTCATAAGTCGCGACATTAGCTGCCGGAATAGTAATAGCCCCTGCTCCACTAAACTTTAAAGCCGTTAGGGCTTTTGTAGCTCCTATTGTTCCTGTTACTGTTCCCGCACCTAAAAACTCTAATGTTCCTGCTACCGCAGTACTGCTATCCACATTGCCTGTTATCGTCTGAGCATCTGCTAATTGCAGAACTCCATCATTACCCGCAAAATCTACATTACCTGTTATCCCTTTACTTGCTACTAAACTACCGTCACTACTAAATAGTACATTGCCTGTTAGTAAGCTGGATGCTGTAACTACAGCACCTGCATTTGCTACCTCATAAGTCGCGACATTAGCTGCCGGAATAGTAATAGCCCCTGCTCCACTAAACTTTAAAGCCGTTAGGGCTTTTGTAGCTCCTATTGTTCCTGTTACTGTTCCCGCAACTAAAAACTCTAATGTTCCTGCTACCGCAGTACTGCTATCCACATTGCCTGTTATCGTCTGAGCATCTGCTAATTGCAGAACTCCATCATTACCCGCAAAATCTACATTACCTGTTATCCCTTTACTTGCTACTAAACTACCGTCACTACTAAATAGTACATTGCCTGTTAGTAAGCTGGATGCTGTAACTACAGCATCTGCATTTGCTACCTCATAAGTCGTGACATTAGCTGCCGGAATAGTAATAGCCCCTGCCCCGCTAAACTTTAAAGCCGTTAGGGCATTTGTAGCTCCTATTGTGCCTGTTACCGTTCCCGTACCTAAAAACTCTAATGTTCCTGCTACCGCAGTACTGCTATCCACATTGCCTGTTATCGTCTGAGCATCTGCTAATTGCAGAACTCCATCATTACCCGCAAAATCTACATTACCTGTTATCCCTTTACTTGCTACTAAACTACCGTCACTACTAAATAGTACATTGCCTGTTAGTAAGCTGGATGCTGTAACTACAGCATCTGCATTTGCTACCTCATAAGTCGTGACATTAGCTGCCGGAATAGTAATAGCCCCTGCCCCGCTAAACTTTAAAGCCGTTAGGGCATTTGTAGCTCCTATTGTGCCTGTTACCGTTCCCGTACCTAAAAACTCTAATGTTCCTGCTGAAGCATTAGTGCTATCCACATTGCCTGTTATCGTCTGAGCATCTGCTAATTGCAGAACTCCATCATTACCCGCAAAATCTACATTACCCGTTATCCCATTATCTGCAGTTAAAGTGCCGACTGCCGCATAATTCACTGCTGCCGTGATTACTCCCGTTGCCGTTATGTCCGCTCCTGCATTATTAATCGTTAGTGTCGTTGCATCAACGCTTGTTATATTACTTACACCGTTAAACAGTACCTGCTTTAATATATTACCGCCATTCGTACCTATCGCTCCGGTTACATTTCCCGCCACAACCGTAAGCGTCCCGGTATTAGTCGTAGCTGTTGTTACTTTACCTGCTATTCCGTTATCTGCTACTAAACTACCATCACTACTAAATAGCACATTTCCTGCTAAAGTATTATATGCTGTAAATATCCTATCCGACGTGCCACTATTTGTTAAAACTAGTACTGCACCACTGTCACCAAAATTAATAGAAGCATTATTATCTAATAAATCTATATCACCATTTACTGCATCAATAGTAAAACTTTTACCGTTTGCTATATTTATGGTATTTATAGTTAAAACACTTGGCATATTAGTTTGAACATCGTTATTTATATTTAATACTGCATTATTAACATTAGATACCAGGCTAGGATTAAATATGGTATTATCCCCACTTAAGGTTAATATGCCTGAATCACTGAAATTAAATGGTGATGTTAAATTCATATCAGAACCCGATAAAGTCAATGCTTTGCCTGCAGCAATGTTGAATATGCCATTAGAACCAATACTAGTGATACTTGGATGCACTATAGTGATGTCATCATTTATATTCATCGTAACATTCAATTCTTCAGATGCTATCTGGAATTCTGAATCTAATGTAATAGGAGCTTCAAGATTAAATGTACTTTTACCTATAAAGTGGATTAATTGGATACCACTATAATTATTTTGTATAGGGTTATCGTCCTCACCAGCATTACCATTTAGAGTCCACACCTGTCCTGCATCAGACATTGAACCACCAGCATAGATTATTTGCACACTGTTCCCCACGCCATATATAGAACCAATATTTATCACATTAGACTTAGTGCCGTTCATAGAGTCATTACCCAAAAAAGGTAAAGATTGGTTTAATCGTATTGCTTGTACATTAACTGTTGCTGCCGCAAGAATTAATGGTGATACGCCTGCAGTATCTACTTCTACAGTATCCCCATCGTTAAAACCGTTTTGCCATCCTTGCGAAAAATCGTCACTTATTGTCGCATACGATATCATAGTACTAATACCTGCTGCAACGCTTCTTGGCATAAGAATTAAACAAAAAAAGATTATATTATATAGATACTTAATCATATTTATACGCTCTATAAGGTTCTGTCGCATCTGTGACACCTGTCTAGGATTTTCACTAAAACCTAAGATTTCAGACGTTATGATGCCATTAGCATTTTAAAATTCTCGAAAGTAGATACAAGCTCATTAGCTCCTACTATTTGTCCTTTTTGAATCATACGAATATTTTCTATACCAGCAATAGTAATCTTAGTACTACGAAAACTCTTAAAACCCAGCATTGGCTTAGTTCGTTTTTTAATAAATCTATGATCTTGCTCTATCAGATTGTTTAGATATTTATTTTGGAGTATTTTTATCCTTTGTCTCTCAGGTAGTTTTTTATTAAAGTCAGTGAGAGCAGAAGTATTACTACCACTTTTATCATATATGTTTCATCCATTCTCCAGCTATTTCCTACTGGCTTCTTACGTTTCCTAACCTCTTGATCTATCAAAGGAGAGAACTTAATTAACCATCTTTGAAGAGTTGCGTGATCTATTTTAGCTCCTCTGATACTTGCCCTATCCTCTAATTCTCTATAACTTAATGAAAATCTACACTTCATATACACAAATAACATTATTATTTCAGGTGATGAGCAAAATCCTTTAAAATGTCTCAAGTGTCTTGGCGATATTTGGAATACCATACTGCTATTTTTTTAGCTCCATATACCACATATCATCATACTTGCCAATAGATGCGACAGAACCGCCCTTCTGCATTAAGTAGTTCATAACGCTTATACCATTTACGCAAAGTAAAACGTGAAATACCATAATGCGTACATACATTACCTGCATGATTTAACTGCTTATATAGCTTAATCTATAATGGACAAAAAAATCAAGACAAAAAAATCATGAGTTTAGTTGGTAATTTTGTTAAAAATTAGGGTGATTTAAGTTTTGTCTCAGTAAGTATACTTTAAGAGACGCATAAAACTCTTGTCTTAATTATGTATCTTTGTATTATTATCATAATCTCTAAGATATTATTAGATATATAGCCAAGCCGCTATAAAATAGTTACAGCGGCATCGTCAAGTTAAGTAAATTAGTGTCAAAAAGAGCTATATTTTTAGATTTTAGGCAGCAAGAAGTCTTTGAGTAGCTTCGTCCCAAATGGATTTAGCGGATGCAAATGCGATTCTTTGCTCAGGTGCTGTTTTAGTATATCTTCCAACATTTATGGCAAATATATTTCTGACTTTGCCCATCAGTGATAATATACATTGTGCTGAATTAGGATGCTTGAATTTAATTAATATTTTTTCCTTTCGTCGAGTTGGCTGATGAGCATTCTCAACACGGTTATTTAGTCTCTTATGGGTACGATGCTCAGTTTTAGGACACATAAGTTTAATCGGTTTAATGTAACTCCTGAGCTTATCAGTAACAATTACTCTTGGAGCTGGATAATTACCCAATAATTTTGATAAAAAGCGAATAGGTGTTCTGACGTAGAATCTCTTTTTTTTCCGGAAAAATTGTAAAAAAAATGTTTGGATAAGTTATTGAGAGTTTAATTTTCAGGTATTAGTAAATATTGACAATAATAAGAATAAGATTATTATTCAGGTACAGAAAATTCTGCTGTTTAACAAGTTTATTTTTTTGCATCTTTGGGCTGTTGGAGTCAAATATGCATTTACCGAAATTCATAAAGAAGAGTTGTAAGGGTATTAATAATTAAGATCGATATTTTCCAATATTTGCTTTATATTTATGGAATGATTTTTATTTTGAAACGTATATTGACCAAGAAAGTGAATATGATGATGCCAAGCAACGGGTGATATTTTTTTAATCATTGTTAGAAATCTTTTATTATTGGCAAGGTTTTCGTATTTCTCAAGAACTCCGGAGAGAATAATGGAGTTGTAGTAAATAATTGCTAGAGCAACAAGTCTACCGCATTGATTGCTAATTTCTATATCAATATCTGTTTTACCGTATAATTGTTTCTTACCGCCAACCTTTGAAATAGCAGTTCGTAATTGGTGATATGATTCAATTCTATTCTGCGATTTACGGACAATTTTCTGTAATTGGATATCCATCATATATTTAAGGGTATAAATACTTCTCACTAATTTGTCGTATTCAAATACGGCTTTACGCAAGCTGTTTTCCGGCGGTAAATGACATAATTTTTTAATTAAGTTAGCTTGATTCATCTCTTTAAGTGCTAAGGTAGCAACCAGTTGATCAATACTATTTTTTTGTTCGATAAATCACTTGAAGGTTGATCTGAGCAATGGGTTTAATCAAGCAATTGGTATATTCTTTAATATCATCGCCGCAATAAAGATTTTTTAGTTGATCATTAAGGTTGGTGAATCTTGGGTTTAATGCTACTCCGAACCACTTCATGATAGCAAAGTTTGCTTTATTTATAACATGCATATCACCGGTAATTACCTCCGGAATAATTTCTGAGGTATTATTGTACCAAATATCAAAGGCAAAATAACTTTCATGTTCATGTGTACCGATAAGTTCACATTGCAAAGGCATATGATTTGCAAGTATAGTGTAGGCACTAACACCTTGACCATCTCTTAAATACTTACGTGAATAACGTGCTTTTATATTAGGGGTATCCAATTCAAATTTTTGACCGTCAACACTACTATAAATTAATTCCAAATCTAAAGAGTAATATGGAAAAATCTTAAGCTTTGAAATCGTGTTGCTCATTATGTCAGTTGCTTCTTTCAATGTTGATAACCGTAAATATTGTTGGTATGTTGTTTCAAGTGAACGGTAAGAAATATCGCTAATTTGAGACATTTTATAATTGCCGTGGTTAAAAGCTTGAGCAAGAATCGTAGCTATTAATCTATCTTTATTATTTGACTCTTGTTTAGCATAACGTGGTTGTAAGGGAATAAAGGCTGATAAAAAGTTACAATCATCATTTACAAAGTTCAATACGTCACTGATATCGCAAACCGGCAATTGTCTAAAAAATTTATTTTGTAATTTTTCATCTTTACTAGCTTTAATTTTATTCCAGCAAAGTTTCTTCTTTTTTATATTGTATTTTAAGTGCGTAAACTTATCCTGTTTTAGATTTTTATTAAAAAGTAACCAAAGTCCGTGTAGTTCCTTTGTTAAATTATCTAATTGTTGATTAATTGGTTGTTGTAACCACGGGATATTTAATTTGTTTAAGATTTCTTCTTTTTGATTTATCACTACCAATTCATGATTAAAACAACGGTGATTGAGGCTATTTTCGATATAAAGCCCTCCTGTACTAATCTGTTTATTAATTTGGCAATAAACCCAATATTCATAACGATTACTATTAATAATTTTATTCTCTTCAGTATTACTCGCTAAAAGGTAACGTTGTAAATATTTTGGAATAGTGTCGTTTGGGCATTCATTAAAAGGTCTATCGGAAAGTTTTTGATTATTGGTAAATACTTAGTGTAGCCAGTTAGCGGATTTAAGCCATGGGTTATTTGTTAATTCACTGGAAAAACTGAGCTTCATAAAGAGTGATCGTAAACTTTTTCTGTAGCTTTTTTGAGCTTTATCAATTTCTTGCCATTTAAACTCTTTTTTACGATATGGCTTATTAAGCATATTTTGCCCAAGAGCTTGAATATTTTCTTTGGGCATAATTTTAAAAGCACAGTTACGAACATTACCAAATAAAGTTACATCGTCAAATTGTTCATCTACATAAAGCAATGGCGTTGTTGCATGGCTGTTGTAAAGATGATTAGGAGTTTGTAAAAAAGGAAGAAAAAGAGAAGAGAGATTGAAAGAGTATAAAAGAGGTTGAAAGAGTAGAGTAGTTGCGCTATTAAGAAAGTATGATGAAAAAGTACAGACAACAGCGCAACTGGTCGTTATATAACCAGAAATTAAAGAAAATAGCAAGAATAGAATTTTTTATTTCCGAAGAGGCAATCGAAGGATGGCATTATAGAGGATATCGGAAGCCTGGAGGTAAAGTAATATATAGCAAGCATGTAATAGAGTTATGCTTGTTAATGAAAGAATTTTATAAGCTAGCTTATAGGCAAACGGAAGGATTTGTAGAGTCAGTGTTAGAGAAGCTGGAAGTAAAATTAGCAATACCCGACTATACGACACTATCAAGAAGAGCTGGGAGTCTAAAGGTAAAAATACGAGACAAGAAGCAGCTAATAAATAGTAGAAAAGAAAGTATAACGGTAGCAATAGATTCAACAGGATTATCATTATATTGGTCGAGCGAATGGAGAAGGTTGAAACATAAAGAGAAGAAGCCAGGCTATGAGAAATGGCGGAAGCTGCATGTAGCAATTAATGTAGAAACCGGTGAGATATTAGAAGGGAAATATACAAAATCAACGGTTAATGATTGTGTAGAACTAGCGTCTCTTTTAGAAGCAATAGAAGAAGATATAACGGCAGTATGTGGGGATATGGCATATGATAGTGTGGACTGTCGGAAGGCAATTAAGCAATCAGGAGCAAGGCAGCTGATACCTCCAAAAAGAACAGCTAGAATATCTAGTAAGAATCGAAATATTAAGAAGGAAGATAGAGAAAAATTACAGGAAAGAGATGAAGCAATTAATTACATAAATTATAATAGTATAAACGGAGACAAGAGCCTTGCTCGCAAGTCTTGGAAGGAGAAAAGCAGTTATCATGCTCGCTCGTTGGTGGAGACTACGATGTGGCAAATCAAGAGTCATTGCCGCGATCGTTTAACCAATAAACGTGAAGATAGTAGGGCAACTCAGGCTAAAATTAAGTGCAAAGTTATCAATTTTATTAACGCCGCTTAACTTTTAGCGCCTCTTCCTTAACGAAGAGACTACTCTACTTGCGAGCCATGCAACAAAGCCCCGCCTACGCGGGAATGACATAATGGGGTGTAGGAATGACATCGAAAATTCGAGCCACGCAACAAAGCCCGCAGGCGGGAATCCAGGCTTTCTAGCTTTGTCATGCTGAACTTGTTTCAGCATCCTTTTAGTAGATCCTGAAATAAATTCAGGATGACTTTTTTGTTTTTTCTGGATTCCCGCCTTTAGCTAGAATGACATCGAAAATTTGAGCCATGCAACAACGCCGATCCACGCGGGCAATGCCTACCATGAAGTCAAGCTTCAGTAGACATCTTCAATATTTATCAAATCACTTATTTAATAATTCTAACATAGTTTTACCGATATCGGCGGGCGATCTGGTAATAGTCACGCCGGCACTTTGTAGAGCTTCCAGCTTATCCTCGGCAGAACCTTTACCGCCGGAAATAATAGCACCTGCATGCCCCATTTTTTTACCGGGCGGGGCGGTAATGCCGGCGATGAAACTTACTATCGGTTTTTTTATTTTTGAATGTTTAATAAATTCAGCAGCTTTTTCTTCATCATCGCCGCCAATTTCACCGATTATAATAATTGATTTTGTTTCTTCGTCTCTTAAAAACATTTCAATACAATCAACGAAATTAGTACCGTTAACCGGATCGCCGCCGATCCCTACACAAGTTGACTGACCTAACCCCACCTCGGTAGTTTGCGCGACCGCCTCGTAAGTTAAAGTACCGGACTTTGAAATAACCCCGACTGAACCTTTTTTATGGATATGACCCGGCATAATACCGATTTTACACTCACTAGGGGTAATCACACCGGGACAGTTAGGTCCGATTAATCTAGTTTTAGAACCGATAAGCACCCGCTTAACCTTCACCATATCAAGCACCGGTATCCCTTCGGTAATACATACGACAATTTCAATGCCCGCCTCTATCGCCTCTAATATAGAATCGGCGGCATAAAGCGGCGGTACATAGATAACGCTGGCATTAGCTCCTGTTTTTGCCTTTGCTTCATGGACGGTATTATATACGGGCAGGTCAAGGTGAGTATGCCCGCCTTTGCCGGGAGTTACCCCTCCGACCATTTTTGTCCCGTAGATTATTGCTTGCTCGGAGTGAAAGGTTCCTTGTGAACCGGTAAATCCTTGACAGATTACTCTAGTATTTTTATTGATTAATATTGCCATTTTTAATATGCCATTTTAAAAAAATTATTATGTGTTTATACTGCTCGTAAATGAAGAGTTTGTCATACCGTAGTCAAGCCGACCTTGTTGCATGGCTCGAATTTTTGCAAAGTGTTTCGGTGTCATGCCGTGGCTTGACCACGGCATCCAGTCTTTTTATTAAGGTTTTTCTGGATACCGTGGTCAAGCCACGGTATGACACCGTACTTATAATAACCATAATACGGTAAATTATTAGCCATGCAACAACGCCGGTCACGCCACGGGGTGACACTTCCAACTCTACCTTATCGCTTCAACAATTTTACTTGCCGCATCCGCTAAGTCATGTGCGGGGATTATCTCTAAACCGGAATTAGATAAAATATCTTTTCCCTTTTCAACATTAGTGCCGGCAAGACGAACTACTAGCGGAACTTTTATACCGATCTCTTTAGCAGCGGCAATAATGCCTTCGGCTATAATGTCACAACGCATAATACCGCCGAAAATATTTACTAAAATACCTTGTACGGCTTTATCCGATAAAATAATTTTAAAAGCCTCTTTAACTCGTTCACGGTCAGCCCCGCCCCCGACATCAAGAAAATTTGCCGGCGTTGCACCGTAAAGCTTAATAATATCCATAGTAGCCATAGCAAGACCTGCCCCGTTTACCATACAACCGATATTCCCGTGCATCTTCACGTAGCTAAGTCCGGCATTTGAAGCTCTAGTCTCTAATGGGTCTTCTTCATCGTTATCACGCATAAATAGAATATTTGGATGCTTAAATAAAGCATTATCGTCAAAAGTAATTTTTGCATCTAAAGCAAGCAAATCCCCGTCTGTCGTGACTATTAAAGGATTAATCTCAATTTGCGCCGCATCGTTATCTATAAAAGCATTATAAATTGCTTCAATGATTTTCTTCATTTGTTTCACTTGATCATCTTTAAACCCTAATTCATAAGCAATGCCTCGCGTATGAAATGCTTGCAAACCTGTTGCCGGATCGACAAAAAACTTAATTATTTTTTCAGGGGTTTTATCAGCCACCTCTTCAATATCAACACCGCCTTCGGAAGAAGCTATAAACGCGATGCGGCTACTCGATCTATCAAACACGACGCTAAAATAATATTCTTTAAAAATATTCTTTCCTGATTCGATATAGAGGCGGTTAACCTTTTGTCCTTCCGGTCCCGTTTGGTGAGTTACTAAATTAATGCCGAACATATCATGCGCCACTTTTTTAGCTTCTTCTTTACTTTTTACAACTTTAACTCCCCCTGCTTTTCCTCTTCCGCCCGCATGTATTTGAGCTTTAACAACATATACGTCAGTATTTAAGCTATCAATAGCCGCATTAATATCTTGCGTTTTTGTGATTACTACACCGGTAGAGGTAGGCACTCCGTATTTTCTTAAAATTTCTTTTGCCTGATATTCATGAATATTCATATTTTACAATTTCTCTGAAGGATTAATTAGTAAATAGTATAATAATTTATCTTTAATCTGTAAAGATTTTATAGAGGATACTTCTCAATGTAATATTTATCCTTATCGCGTAAATCAAGAATTTTATAATTTTGATTAAATAACTTATTCGCTTTGTTTAAAGCATCGATATATTTTAAGGCTTCTTCAGTTCCTGATTCAGACATTTTAACTGTAATATTCCCCTCAAGATTTAAGTCCCATCTTCTATCTCCGCAGCGTACGGCAGACAAGGATTTAGTCATTAGAGCAGGATATTTTTTTAACTCCTCCACCAATTTACTAGCGTAAATATTGGCGCCATTGCCGACCACATGTAATAAATGCGGGAAGGGTTCGATATTTTTAGTAATTTCATAACCTTCTTCATCAATTAGAAAAAGCTGTCTATTAATTTGCCAAATGGCAATAGGCTCGCGTTCAAATAATTTGATATAGACGGTATTCGGTAACCGCCTACCGACATATACGTCTTTAATCCATTTATTATTTTTTAAATTATTTCTAATTTCATTTAAGTTAAGGGCAAAAATAGGAGTATTCTTATCGGCATTTAAAACTTTTAATATATTAGATTCTAAAACATTTTGTTGCCCTTCTATTACGACATTTTCAAGCCTAAACCCCATATTTGCCGTCGATTCATAAATATTTTGAGCTATTTTAAGTTTGGTAGAAGCAAAATATTTTGTAAAAAAAAACAAAGCTATAAAAATAATTAGCGCAATTTTAACAATAAATATTATTCTAGTATAGACTAATCCAATCTTTCTACGAAGTGAGATATTAGTTTTTTTTACCTTATTTTTTTTGTTAGAGTTTTGTTTTTTTCTCATGAGTCAAAGCTTGCCGTCTTTAAAATTTCTTCAATTAAAGTTGTAAAATTTATGCCGTGATAGGTCGCTATTTCCGGTACGATCGATAAAGGCGTCATACCGGGATGGGTATTTATCTCAAGAACGATTAATTTATTTGTATGTTCTTCTAAAATAAACTCAACTCTTGCTACTCCTCTGCAATTCATGGTTTTATAGATTTTTTCAGATTCCGCAAGTAATTTATTATATAAATCAGGATATAGCGGAGCGGGGCATAAATGTTGCGCTAACCCTTCCGTATATTTTGTTTCGTAATCATAAAAACGATGCTTTAAAAGTTTAATTTCCAAAACTCCCAAGGCTTTGCCGTTTAAAACCGCTACTTGCAACTCACGCCCTTTTATATATTTTTCTATCATTATCTCATCACCGTAAGGAAAATCATAATCGGCAAAGTCAAAATCATCATCCTCAAATATTACTTCAACGCCAATACTTGAGCCTTGTGTAAGGGGTTTGATTACATACGGTCGCTCTACTGGATCAGTCTTAATATTATCGGCTTTATTTACGATAATGCTCTCCGCCATAGCAATATTATTTGCCGTAAACCAAGCACGTGAATGTATTTTATTAAATGCTAAAGCAGAGGTAAGCATGCCGCTATGCGTATATGGAATCCGCATAATATTAAGTAATCCGGGCAAACAACCGTCTTCGCCGTATGTGCCGTGTAAGCAGTTAAAAACGATATCGGGCTTTATCTCTAAAAGCTTTACGGCAACATCTGCCCCCATATCTATAAAAGTAACTTTATAACCGGCTTCTAAAAGTGCTTTGCTAACACCCTCTGCCGACACCAGCGATACCTCTCTTTCGGCAGACATACCGCCGGCAACTATAGCAATATGTTTTTTACCGCTACTGCTTAATATTTCAATTTTAGAATTCTCTACCCAACATGTTTGATATTTATGCATGATTATTTTCTTATTTTTTACTTAAGAGCTACTCCGATGTCATACCGTGGCTTGTCTCCGACGGCATGGATCGAATTTTTGTAAAGCGTTCGATG
This sequence comes from Rickettsia endosymbiont of Ceutorhynchus obstrictus, assembly GCF_964026565.1. Taxonomy (NCBI): domain Bacteria; kingdom Pseudomonadati; phylum Pseudomonadota; class Alphaproteobacteria; order Rickettsiales; family Rickettsiaceae; genus Rickettsia; species Rickettsia endosymbiont of Ceutorhynchus obstrictus. The sequence goes on along the minus strand of NZ_OZ032162.1, from coordinate 822,930 downwards.
TCACCCCGTGGCTTGCTAACTAAGTCCAGTCTTTTATTATTAAGATCTTCTGGATTCCGTGAATAAATCACGGAATGACAGAAGAAATATCAAAGCCTAGCAACAAAGCCAGCTTGTCCACGGGATTCAGAAAAATTATAAAACAATTTCTTCATATAAATCATGCCACTCTGGATTTTTAGATTCAATTAAATTTAGTTTCCACTGTCTTTTATATTCTTTTAATAATTTTTCACGATTAATTGCAGCTATAATATCGTCATATTGCTCAAAATAAACTAATTTATTTATGTTATACTTAGAAGAAAAACCCTTAATTACTTTATGCTTATGTTCATAAATACGTTTTATAATATTTGAAGTAACTCCAATATATAATGTACCATTACGTTTACTAGCTAATATATATAAATAATACTGTTTCATTATATTATTAAATTTTCTGGATACCGTGGACAAGCCCACTACTGTACGAACGTTGAAAAAAGGCTGTGTCATGCCGTGACTTGATCACGGCATCCAGGAAAATAAAGCCATATTAGACTTATTTTAGAATCTTTTTATGGCATTATAAGCTGGATTCCGTGGTCGTAGCCACGGAATGACAGAATTTTTACCTCTTTATTTAAACGTTCGTACAGTAGTGGGACAAGCCACGGTATGACGCTGAAGACTTTTCTCAAACCATACCAGCAAGATCATAATTACCTAAGCATATTTCCCTATCCGTTTAATTTCCCACTCTAATTTTACGCCGCTATCTTCAAATACTTTTTGTTGTACCAAATTCCCTAAATCTTCGAGTTCCTTAGCAGTTGCGTTACCGTGATTTATCATAAAATTACAATGAAGTTCTGAAATAGAAGCATCGCCTATTCTATACCCCCTAAGACCTGACTTGTCAATAAGTTGCCAAGCTTTCATAAAATGTTGAGTTGTCATACCGGGGCTTGACCCCGGTATCCGGTCTTCTTTTTTCCGGACCCAGTTAGCAAGCCACGGGGTGACATTATTAATTTGTTTGCTCGTAGGATTAGCAAAACTACTCCCACCGGTGCGTTCTTTTATCGGCTGAGTTTGTGATCTTGCGTTATTTATTTCATTCATTCGCTTTGTTATATCTTCTTCGCTACCTGCTTTAGTTTTAAAAATAGCTTTAGTTATAACTATATCTTTCGGTAAATTGTTACCACGATATTTAAAACCTATTTCCTCATTAGAAAAAGTTAAAGATTTTCCGAAAAAATCAACTGCCTCTATTTCTATTATGATATCTTTAAATTCGGTGTTATAAGAGCCGGCATTCATCGCTACGCCGCCGCCGATAGTACCGGGGATACCTACTAAAAACTCAAAACCGCTAATTAAATTAGCCTGACAAAATTTAGCAAGATTATAGTTAAGGCAGCCGCTACCGACCGCAAGGTGATTATCTTTAGTAAGCTCGATATTAGTAAAATTTTGTCCAAGCTTTATTACGTAGCCTTCTATCCCGCCGTCTCTAATAATTATATTGGAACCCGCGCCCAAAATCGTTACCGATAATTCTTGGTTATTTTGCTGTAAAAAACTTATTAAATCATCAATGTCGGCGGGCTTAAAAAATATCTCGGCATTGCCGCCTACTTTAAACCAAGTCAAATGTTTTAAATTATAATCTCTTCTATACTCACCTCGAATTTTAGGTAGTTTCATAAAAAGCACCGAGAGATGTCATTTCCGCGAATACATTGTTGCGTGGATACCCTAAACGTCATTGCGAGGAGGCATTTATGCCGACGTGGCAATCCAGTTAAATATATTTTTATACTAAACTTGTTTAATATTCTAATTAAATCCCTCATTATATTCAGGATAGCCTGGATTGCCACGCCGCTTGCAGCGGCTCGCAATGACGGGTTTTTTATTAATTTTCGATCCACGCAACAACGCTTCGCGGGAATGACATCGGATATGAAATCTATAATATCAAGCATATTATCAATCCGTATCTTTCAATTTTAGATCGTTAGCCCACGCCGAAATATTACCGGCCCCCATCATTATTATCATGTCGCCCGGGCGTGCATGATCTTTAATAATTTGAACTATATTTTGCGGATAAGGTATAAAGCTTGCTTGAGTGTGATGGTTATTTTTTGTTATTTGTTCAACTAAATCCTTGCCGGTTATGCCGTCTATCGGAGCTTCGCCGGCTTCGTATATATCGGTAATATAAAGCATCTCGGCATCGTTAAAACAGATCATAAAGTCATTAAATAAATACTGTACTCTTGAGTATCTATGCGGCTGAAAAATAGCAATCACTTTGCCGTTTTGCTTATCGGCAATATTTTTAGCAGTAGCAAGCGTTGCTTTAACTTCTTCGGGATGATGAGCGTAATCATCGATGATAGAAGCATTATTATATTCGGCGACTTTCGTAAATCTTCGTTTTACTCCTTTGAAATTACTAAAACCGTTTTTGATAACTTTGATACCGAAATCTAGCTCTACTCCGACTGCAACGGCAGCTAAACTATTTAAAATATTATGTCTTCCTGGCGTTGGAATAGTAATTCGCTCAATAATCGTAACGCCGCTTACAGTCGGTAATTTAATTCTGATATCAAAAGTAGAAGAAGCAATATCAGTACTTATATTAAAAGCCTTGATATGTGCATCATCTGAATCTATACCGTAAGTAACAACTTTACGTTCAGTAACGGTACTAATTAATTCTCTTACTATTTTATGGTCAATACAAACGACGGCAAAGCCGTAAAAAGGTAAATTAGTAATAAAACTTCTAAAAGCATTAATTAGCGTAGCAAAATCTTGATAATAATCTAAATGTTCGGGATCAATATTGGTTATTACCGCAATAGTTGAGGGTATATTAATAAAAGTAGCATCCGATTCATCGGCTTCCGCAATTAGATAATCTCCGGAACCAAGATAGGCATTTGTCGATCTATTATTAATAATACCGCCGTTAATTACCGTAGGGCATAAGCCGGCTGCTTCAAATAAACACGCCGTAAGGGAAGTAGTCGTCGTTTTTCCGTGCGAGCCGGAAACTGCTACCGAGCATTTTAACCTCATTAATTCGGCAAGCATTTCGGCACGCCTAATGATCGGAATTTTTCTTTGCAGAGCTTCTTGCACTTCCGGATTATTTTTATTAATTGCCGAGGATATCACTACATACGAAACATTAGTAATATTTTGAGCGTGATGACCTAAGAATATTTTAATGCCGTTTGACTCTAATCTTTTGGTATTATAGTTCTCCGATAAATCAGAGCCTTGTACCTTGTAACCGAGATTATGCAGTATCTCGGCGATGCCGCTCATGCCAACGCCGCCGATACCTATAAAATGGATAGTTTCAAGAATTTGTTTAGTTCTTTTTAATTCAAGTAAAAGCATTTAATTATTTAATATAAAATTTTAAGAATAAGTCTTTTTGCATATAGGTTTTTGCGGTTGATGTCAAGCGGCGTTGTCATACCGTGGCTTGTACCTGTGTTGTTGCATGGCTCTTAAAAAGCGGTTAATGTCATTCCTGCGAAAGCAGGAATCCAGTAAAACATATAAAAAACTTGTTTTTTTATATGTTTATTTTATCAAATATATAATTTTTGTACCAATATTAAGGTTATTTTTTTCTGGATTCCTGCTTTCGCAGGAATGACATCGAGGCTATACACCAGTGCCGCATCGCAATGACGATTCACTTCTTAATATCCTTAACCCTATCAAATGTTGCTTCCGAAAAGAAATTTCCTTGCATGCCGCCAACTTTTAAATTAATCAAAAATTGAGCTATTTCACCGTTTTCAACAAATTCCGCTACTGTTTTTATTCCTAAATCGTCTGAAATCTTAATTAATTTTTCAACAAAATACTGACTTTGTACATCACTTATAATATTACGTACATATTTACCGTCAATTTTTATAATATCAATCGGTAAATTTTGCAGTTGTTTAAAAGAAGTAAAACCGGAGCCGAAATCATCTAAAGCAAATTTACAACCGAATTTACGTAATTTATTAATAAATAACGTTATTTTTTCATAATTTTCATTAAAAGAAGTTTCGGTAATTTCAATAATTAAGCGACCATGTACATCATAAGTTTGTAGTAAATTTTCGGCAAGCTCCCATAAAGCCTCATCTGTCGTACCCATATTTGAAATATTAACCGTAAGAATTAACTCAGGATTTTTAACTAATTCTTGAATTGTCATCTCAAGCACAATTTGATCAATTACAAAAATTAATCCTTTATTTTCTGCAATAGGAATTATCGGACCGACGGAAATATAATTATTGTTTTCATTAGGTATTCGGAGTAAACATTCATAATAATGAATTTTCATAGTAAGCCGGTCAATAATCGGCTGATAGGCAAATATCATGGTTTTTTTAGCTAAGGCTTGCCGTAATAAATTAAGCTGAATATTCGATTTTTTGATATCTTCTAAATCATAATCAATAAGGTTATATTCACGGTAATAATATTCACCGTTTTGGGAAGAACCGTTTTGGGAGGAAAGAAGCATATTTAAAATATCTTTAATTTCCTCGGCATTACTGTTTATTTGAGGAAATTGAACGCTTGCAATATAGCAGTTCATGTAAATAGCGGGCTGTTCTGAATCGGTATAAAGCTGAGAAAGTAAATATAGTTTTCTAGCAAAATTTTTAATTAAATGCGAATCTTGCGTTTTTAAGATAAATAATATCTTATCTTTTTTAATTTTTTTATAGCTAAGTGCTATATCAAGCTTCATGCTTACTCGATCAATAATTTGATTAAGTTCCTCAATTATCGGATAATGATCTTTTCTTATTGCTTTAATTTCATAATAATTGGCTAATTTACAAGATAAACATGTACCTTTTTTTAAATTATCAATTTCTGACTGGAAAATTTCTAGTTCGGTCATTAATTTTATCATGTTTATTTTAGTAATATAATATGATAATATGAGATTTATATAATGAATAATAGAGAAATATGACTCGAATAGATCGGATAAAAGAAAAATTAAGTGCGCTAAAACCACATTTCTGTGAAATAATAGATGAAAGCCATAAACATGCCGGTCATAAATACGGTGGCATTGAAAGTCATTTTAAAGTACAAATTTCTACAAATTTATTTGTCGGTAAAAGTTTAATAGCAAAACACCGTATAATTAACAATCTTCTTGCAGATGAGCTAGCAAACGGCTTACACGCTTTATCAATAGAGACATTATGAAAACAAATAATATTCTAAAAGTAATGATAGGTGCCGGCAGCATAGCACAAAAAGTTACTAATAATATAGTAGAGAAAAGTCATAACTTAATTGAAGATAAAATATTAAGAGGTAATTATGTCACTAGAGAAGAATTTGAGAAGCTGCAAATTTTAGTAATAAAATTACAAAAAGAATTAGCAGAATTAAGAAAAGATTAAAAAGCGGCATTCTCGATGTCATTCCTAGCTGCAGCAGGCGTTGTTGCATGGATCGAAAATTGCTATATTTTTGGTATTCTTTAAAAGTACCGCGATGTTATGCCGTGGCTTGACCACGGCATCCAGCCTTTTACTAAGATTTTTTCTGGATACCGTGGTCAAGCCCACTACTGTACGAACGTTGAAAAAAGGCTGTGTCATGCCGTGACTTGATCACGGCATCCAGGAAAATAAAGCCATATTAGACTTATTTTAGAATCTTTTTATGATATTATAAGCTGGACTGAAGTGGTCGTAGCCACGGAATGACAGAATTTTTACCTCTTTATTTAAACGTTCGTACAGTAGTGGGTCAAGCCACGGTATGACAAGTTTTAAGCGATTTTAACCATCCATGCAACAATGCTGAAGCCATAGGCGACGCGGCAATCCAAGCTATCCCGAATGTAATCAAGGATTTAATTAGAATGCTATACATAGTTGATGACGTTTTGACCTATCCACGGTGTTCATTATTCTGTCGTAATTTTTCTCGGAGTTTTGCAAGTCTTAAGAAACGTGCGAAGGCAAAAATCATTGAATCAATAAAACCGTCAAAGCCGAATATAAAATATCGCCTAATAAAAAAAGCTTTAAAAAAACATAATAGCATTTCCGTAACAATTCGAGTGCGCGACAGCACTTTACCGGCATTAAATAAATCTTTTGCTTGCTCTCCCGAATAAAAATTTGCTTTAGCAACCAACTGCTCAATTGAAGTGCCGGAATGATGATAAGCTACGCCGTTTAAAAGATATATTTTATTCTCAATACCCTCATTAAATACTACCGAATCATGAGTAGTACTATCATGAGTATTGCCGAAACTAGCAAATTTTTTATTATATAACCTGATGCATTTATTATATGGTGCAAATCGACCGGGTTTTGAATTATTACGATGCATTATTAAGAGCTTTATTTGATAAGCTAAATAACGATCTTGATTTTCGGAAGCAAAAATATACTCTATTTCATCTTGTAATTCTTTAGATAATTCTTCATCGGCATCAATATTAAGCACCCAGTCGTGAGAGCATAACTTCTCTCCGAAAGTTTTTTGAACAACATAGCCGGACCACGGATTAATTACTATTTTAGCCCCTAAATTCTTAGCAATCTCTACTGTCGCGTCGGTACTTTCGCTATCAACTACAATTACTTCCTCGGCAATATTTTTTACGCTATTTATAGCTCTCGCTATTCTTATAGCTTCGTTTTTTGTAATGATAAAAGCAGAAATTTTTGTCATGTGATTTTATTATGATAATCTATTCATAATGTGTCCACATTCTAAGGACTTTAACAATTTTTTCTTGTTCATAAACCTCGTAAATAAGTCTATGTTGAATATTAATTCTCCTTGAATAGCAGCCATTTAAGTTACCGACTAACTTTTCATATGGAGGGTAGGTTTTCCAAGGATTAGAGCTAATTATGTTTAATAATCTTTCTACGTTACTCTTTAAACCCGCTTGTTTTATTCTTTTAGCGTCTTTTTCTGCATGCTTAGTATAACGAATTATATACATCTATAAAAACAATTACCAAATTAATTTATCGTTGCATTTGTCTATTGGTTCTGCTCGTCCTTCAATTATGGATTTATGCAAACCCGGAATAGATAATAGATATAAAGTTTCTTCCATATTTCGATAATCTGCTTCTGAAATCATCACAGCTTTATTTCTTTTGCCTTTAATATAGATAGGCTTATGCGCATCAGAAACGTAATCTATAAGCTTATAAAGCTTGGTTCTTGCTTCACTTGTATTATATATTTCCATTACACCCTCAATTATATTATATATTAGATTTATAGCGTACTATAAACAGTACGTTTTGTCAAGTATACTGCATGTCATTCCCGCGGGGCAATGCCCGCGTGGAACGTTAAACGCGTCATTGCGAGCGACTGGAGGCGTTGTTGCATGGATGGTTAAAATCGCTTAAAACTTGTCATACCGTGGCTTAACCCACTACTGTACGAACGTTTAAATAAAGAGGTAAAAATTCTGTCATTCCGTGGCTACGACCACTTCAGTCCAGCTTATAATATCATAAAAAGATTCTAAAATAAGTCTAATATGGCTTTATTTTCCTGGATGCCGTGATCAAGTCACGGCATGACACAGCCTTTTTTCAACGTTCGTACAGTAGTGGGTCAAGCCACGGCATGACAAGTGTTCTATTCTTACAAATACCGAAGTAACCAAAAAACAGCTTTAACTGTAAAAGTTAAAAGCAATGTTGCCGTTATACCGCCAAGCCACAAGATAATAAACCATTGCCACCCTTTTAGGCAAGACATTACTTTTAAAAGCTTAAGGTGTATTTTCTTAATATATTGGGTGATGAGTCGATTTTCCACGGAATATATAATAACAATAAATTGTATAACCAAGTATCACCGGTAAAAATATTCCGATACCGATTAATAACAGAGATTGCGATTCAGGAGCAGCTGCCGCTTGTGCTAAAGTTACTCGGTAAGGCACTATAAACGGCCATATACTTATACCAAGACCCAAATAACCACATAAAAATAAGAGGATTACGCATATAAAAGGCTGTACGTCATTTTCTCCCCGAATAGTTTTAATTAACCTAAAGAATATTAAAGCCGTTAAAATAGGAATAATTGCAAGATATAAAATATTAGGCATGCTAAACCAACGATCATGTATTTGCTCATTTAAAAAAGGTACCCATAAACTAACGAGTCCCATAAACAGCGCAACATAGCACGAAATATAAAGAGCGGATTTACGAGCCCATTGTTGAGTATTATCAGCTGTTTTCATTATTAACCAGCTAGAGCCGAGAAGAGCATAGCCGCATATAAGGGCAAATCCCGTCATTATAGAAAAAGGAGTTAACCAGTCAAAAGCGTTACCGGCAAATACTCGCCCTTTAACTTCTATTCCCTGCACAAAATTACCAAGCATTATCCCCTGACAAAAAGCGGCAAGCAGTGAACCGAAATGAAAAGAATAATCCCAAATATAACGATGATTTTCGCGAGCTTTAAATCTAAATTCAAAAGCCACGCCGCGGAATATTAAACCCAGTAACATTAATATAATGGGAATATATAAAGCCGGCATTAGAATTGAATAAGCAAGAGGAAAAGCTGCAAACAACCCTCCTCCTCCGAGTATTAACCATGTTTCGTTACCGTCCCAAAAAGGCGCTATAGAATTCATCATTTTATGGCGACATTCATCGGTCGGCGCAAAAGGAAATAATATACCTATTCCTAAATCAAATCCGTCTAATAAAACATAAAGACAAATTGCCGTAGCAATTAAACCGCCCCAAATAAGCGGTAAATCTATATAAGAAGCAAAGTTAAGCATCGGGTTTTCCTAAATTTTAATTGTGGTAGTTCCGTGTCGATAGCTAAACATCATTGCAAGTAGGCAATGCCTGCGTGGATACTCCAAACGTCATGGCTCACCACTGCAAGCGTTGTTGCATGGCTCTAAAAAAGTGCCGTATGTCATTCCCGCGCAGGCGGGAATCCATTCTATGCGTCATCCTGAATTTATTTCAGGATCTACTATAAAGAGATGCTGAAACAAGTTCAGCATGACTATAATTTTTCCCGGATTCCCGCCTGCGCGGGAATGACATCGAACACGCTTTAACTTATCTACGCAACAACGCCTCCTCGCAATGACGGACTTTATGAACCTTTATCGCTTAAGTCAACACCCATGCAACAACACCGGAATAACATCAAGTTCTTTGAGGGTAATCCTACTTAATATTAAACTTATCTTGCATAAGTTTATTTTCTATTGCCCCTACTAAAGAATCAGCAAAATTTTCGGAAAGATTTTTACCTACTATACCCAATTTTCTTTTAAGCCACGGCTGTTTAGCACTAACATATTGAAATTTGATATTTTCACCGAATTTTTCTTTCATAACGCTATACATATCATTGATACCGTCAATTAAACCGTAATCAACAGCAATTTGTCCTGCCCAAAATTCCCCGTTAAATAAAATATCATCTTCTTGGGTTAATTTACCCTTACGTCTTTTTTTCACATAATCGACAAAATGCTCATAAACTTGCTTTTGTAAATTTTTAATTATTTTAAGATCATCTTTTTGTATCGGCTGGAAAGGGTCTAAAATTGCTTTATTTGTCCCTTCAGTATAAATTCGCCGCTCTATTCCAAGTTTACTAATAGCTTCATGAAAACCAAACCCGCTTGCTATAACCCCGATACTGCCTATAATAGAACTACGTGAGGCATATATTTGATCACCGATGCAAGCCAGCCAGTATCCTCCAGAGGCAGCAACGTCTTCTATAAAACTATAAATTTTTATTTCATTTTCTTCGGCAAGCTCACGAATACGTTTGGAAATAAGCTCTGCCTGTACCGGCGCACCGCCGGGTGAATTAATCACTAAACAAACCGCTTTAAGTTTTTTTATTTTAAAAGTTTTTTCTATTAATTCATTTAACGATTCTAAAGTAAGCCCTGACTGCATAGTACTGACTTTACCTATCACCCCACCAAGCCGCAGAACAGCGATAACATCTTTGGAATTAGTAAAAATTGACGGAAAAAAAGAAAATAATTGTTCTAATTTACTCATTTGACGTTTACTTATTATCGGCTCAAATTCTGCTTTAGCAACGACGCTTTTATTTCTTTCATTCATTATTTTGCTCTTTTTTATCTTCTGAAGTAAATTCTTCATCCGAAGTTGATTTTTCTGACTCATCTTGATTTATAGATTTTTTGACCGTGCCTTTTTGCACGGATTTTAAAGGCTTAGCAGGCTGATTAAGAGACCCTTCATTATAACTATTTTTTGGATCAGGATAATTTCCCGGAATATTGGATAAAATAATCTCTCTAATTTTTTCGTCATGCCAATTTGTATTACCGGTAAAACTAGCTATTTTTTTTCCGTCCGAAGTTATTAATATACTAGTCGGTATTCCTACAATTGCAAATGCTTTAAATAATTGATTTTTATAATCGTGAAAAATCGGTAAATATCTTATTTGATAGCTTTTAAAATGTTCTTGGATAACTTTTATCCCTTGATAATCCTCCGATACGGGTATTACCTCAAAAGGTAATTTTCTAAAATCTTTTTGTAAAATATCAAGGTCGGGCATTTCTTTAATACATGCCGCACACCAAGTTGCCCAAAATACTAATAATATAGTTTTTCCTTCAAACTGATCAAGAGAATATTGATTTTTTTCTTCATCAAAAAATATTACGTTATCCGGAACATTTGAGCCGTTTAAAAATTTTATAGTAGGTTTACCGGACTGGGAAGAGGCAAAGCTAGTTGTAGTTAACAATAAGCTCGCTATAATAACAAAAAAGTATTTACTATAATTTTTCAAAATCATATAAATAAAAGTATTTTTTATAGTTTTACGAGATTTTAATGAAAACATTTTTACTTTTTTTATTATTAATATCGACAATATTAAGTAGTTGCGGTATCAAAAAACCGCTAGAAATTCCTCAACAAACAGAAATATCTTGAGTAGCTTACACAAACGTCATTGCGAACGACTGAAAGGAGTGCGGCAATCCAGGCTATCCCGAATTACATTCGGGATTTAATTAAAATGCTAAATAAATTTAGCATAAAAGTATATTTAACTGGATTGCCACGTCGATGCTTCGCATCTCCTAGCAATGACGATTCGGCTTTATAAATACCTTTTATCCGTACTCTCTATCAATACCTCTTTAAAGTAGTACCTTGCAATACCAAATCAAAGCAATATGCTTTTATTTCTTGTTCTGCAGTAAATAAATCCGGATTCATTTCACCGCACTCACATTCACAAATATTTTTATCAGATAATTCTAATCGTGTTTGCAAAGTCTTAAGGCTAGAATGTTCCACTCTAATATTTGCATTCTTAAAACGGGGAGATAACATACTAATAAAATAATATTCTCCTTTGTTATTAGTAGTAGCAGTACCGGAGCCGGTAAAGCTTGAATTACTATTAGCGTAGAATCTTTTTTTATCGACCCGCAACCGCAAAGGCTCATACGGATATCTTCCGTCTTGCCCGGCTTGCCATAAATATACTTTTGCATCTGACACCGGTACACAATTCTGATCCAGCACCCTACCCTTTATTAAAATTTTTTCGCCGTTATATTTAGATAATTGACCTGTTTTACGAAGTAAGTTATTGGTGGATTCAAAAACTTTCGGTTCATAATCATTTAATATATTTCTAGTAATCTTACAATGATTAAGGTTATTACTATAAAATTGAGGCGTAGCGGCAAATATGTTAACTGCCAAAAAACAAAGTAAACAAAATAAAAAATTTTTCACGTTTTACCACTTTGATTGTGTTGATTAAACTTTAATTAGCGTTGTTGCATGGCTCGAATTTTTGATGTCATTCCCGTGAAAACGGGAATCCATTCTATGCGTCATCCTGAATTTATTTCAGGATCTACTATAAAGAGATGCTGAAACAAGTTCAGCATGACTATAATTTTTCTAGATTCCCGCCTGCGCGGAAATGACATACTGCTATTTTATCGAGCCATGCAACAACGCTACTTTAATTAGTAGATCAATTAATTACGTTAATCAAATTAATTTTAAGTATAATTTTTATTTGTTTGTTGATCAATTGATTATTGATTGTTAATATACATAAAACATTAATTCTTAAATCTTTAATGCTATGCAAAAATTTTTAACTCTAATAATTGTAATGTTAATACTTTACAACATTGTAAAGATGAAAACATCATCTTCTTTAGATAATAATCAAAAAGAACAAACAACCGTCAATAACCTTACTTCTGAAAACCGGCCGCCAGATCATGCTGAACCGAATAATCCGTTAACCGGTAATTTAATTGAAAAAACCATTTCAAAAGTAATAATAAATGCCCTTAAAACCGAAGAAGGAAGAGTATTTTTTGAAAATCTTCTGCAGCCGTTAAATAAACCGCTTGATACTGAGAATTATACAATAGAAGTGCATAAAGATTTAATCACGCCGTTATTTAAAATTAATACTATCGGTAACGGTAATATCGGTCCTGCTTCTTGCGGTCATGTCGTAACGGTATATTATCAATTATCCGATATTGATAATAATTTACTTACCGAAGACACCAAGACTTTTACTTTAGGTTCAAGAGCTATATTACCGGGGATGGATAGCGTAATTGTCGGCATGATGGTCGGTCAAGCAAGAGAGGCAATTATTCCGGTAAAATATGCCTATTATAATCAAGAATACCAAAGTAAAAATATTGACCCAAACAGTCCGTATAGGCTGAATGTTGTATTAAAATCTATATTACCGCAAAACTTTATACAAAGTAATGAAGTAAAAGTGTTTGATGATGAAATAGCTTATCGGCTGCCTTTATTATGCGGAGAAAAAATAGTCTTTGATGCAAAAATCACTCGTTTATCAGACGGTAAAATATTATATGATTCAAAGCTATTGCAGAAAAAAATTGATATGAAAATAGGCGATATTACTTATCCCTTAATTTTTTCATATGCTCTTCACGGCAAAGTGCCGGTAGGAACTAGAACAGTAATTGCTAAAGGCAAAACTTTTAAAGCTACGGGATCGAATTTAAATAAAGTCATTTCTAATGACTCATTACCCTTGGAGGAATATTTAATGCTTGAGTTAAATAATTTTAAACCGTAAAAAAGAAAAAAATGTCATACGCCTCGATGTCATTCCCGCGTAAGCAAGGCGTTGTTGTATGGCTCGAATTTTTGCAAAGTGTTTCGGTGTCATGCCGTGGCTTGACCCACTACTGTACGAACGTTGAAAAAAGGCTGTGTCATGCCGTGACTTGATCACGGCATCCAGGAAAATAAAGCCATATTAGACTTATTTTAGAATCTTTTTATGATATTATAAAGCTGGATTCCGTGGTCGTAGCCACGGAATGACAGAATTTTTACCTCTTTATTTAAACGTTCGTACAGTAGTGGGCTTGACCACGGTATCCAGTCTTTTTACTAAGATTTTTCTGGATACCGTGGTCAAGCCACGGTATGACACCGTACTTGTAATAACCTAAGTAGAACATAAAATAATAAAAAATATGCCTTTTAAAAAAAATATTCAAAAACAAAAGAATTATATTTTGTTAACTATTCTTGTCATTATGGTTATATTAGTGTATTTTGTCTCCTTAATAAAAATTGCCGGCTAAATTTTTTTTATAGGTACTTACATGAGAAATATTATTTTATTATTAAGTTCAATAGGTTTTTTACTAGTAATAATTATAATTATCGCTATAAATAAGCATCCTAGTAAAGATACTAAAGAAGAGATATTAGAAGTAAATATTATTATAAAAAATCATAAATTTACTCCCAATCTGATTGAAGTACCTAAAAATACGAAATTACTGTTAGTTATTCATAACCAGGATGATATAGTAGAAGAATTTGAAAGTAATGATCTCCATCGAGAAAGAATAGTAATGCCTAACTCCTCTATAAATATTATACTTGCACCTTTAGCCTCCGGAAGATACGATTTTTTCGGTGATTTCCATCAAGAAACTGCTCAAGGCTGTCTTATTGTTAATTAGATGTAAGGTATAAAATGTTTAAAATTGCTTTAATTGTATTTCGTGAATGTTTAGAAATATCTTTATTACTTGGAGTAATACTTGCCGTAACAAAGCAAATAGAGAAATCACGTTTATATATTATTGCCGGCATCATGCTTGGAGTAGTATGTGCCTCAATTTTTGCATTTTTCACTCGTAAAATATCTTTATCCTTTGGAGGGATGGGTGACGAGCTGTTTGACTCCTGTATCATGATATTAACTACTATCTTAATTAGCTGGACGATAATTTGGATGCAAGGTTACGGTATTAAAGTAAAGCTACATCTTAATGATTTATCCGCAAAAATTAGCGACGGGAGCGGCAGTTATATAATGCTGGTTTTACTTGTTGCCAGCACTATTTTACGCGAGGGAGCAGAAATTATTATTTTAGTATATAGTATCTCTTCAATTGAAACACTTACTAGCAGCGTTTATTTACAAGGAGTTATCATAGGTACAACAACCGGATTTTTAGTTGGTTTAATAATATATTTCGGGTTAATAAAAATTGCTAATCAAAGATATATTTTTAAAGTTTCTACTATCTTATTAATGCTGATCGCCGGAGGTTTTGCGGCAAGTGCCGCCGGTATCTTAACCTCCTCAGGTCTAATTATGTTTTTATCCGATCAGCTTTGGGATAGCTCTTGGTTAATCTCTGATAAGAGTATAACAGGCAAGGTATTACATATTGTTACCGGTTACATTGCAAGACCAAACGGTTTACAAGTTGTGGCTTATTTTTTCACTATAGGTTTAATTAATATTTTAATACAAATAAAATTAAAATATACGAAGTTTTCGCGCTAGTTTAAGGAATAATGCCGGAAGAGGTCATTCCGGCATTATACTAGCGTTATTGCATGGCTACCGGAATCGTCATTGCGAGGAGGCATTTATGCCATTGCTGCAATCCAGATATGCTAAACTTGTTTAGCATTCTCATTAAATCCCTCATTACATTCGGGATAGCCTGGATTGCCGCAGCCACTTCGTGGCTTCGCAATGACAAGTTTTTTATTAATTTTCGAGCCATGCAACAACGCCGCACCGTTGCAGGAATGACATCACGAAGGTTTATTTTCATTACTTATTACACATAGAATAAATTTATTCTAAACACATTAAAAATATTATATGTTCAAATTATTATCAGAAATCGGTCCCGTAATAGCATTTTTTGTCGGATTTTTTTATGGCGGCGGTATACAAAATGCTACTTTGTATATGCTTATCACCGCTATTATTTGTATCACTCTTTGTTATTTTATCGACGGGAAAGTATCTAAATTATCGCTAATTTCTGCAAGTGTTTTACTTGTTTCCGGTAGTATCACGTTAATTAGCGGCAATTCGATGTATATAAAAATAAAACCGACTATCTTATATATTATTTTCGGTATTATTTTTCTTATGAGCGGTATAAGAAAAAATCCCTTTATTAAATATGCTTTAGAAAGTATAATTCAGCTTAAAGAAGAAAGCTGGATTACTTTAAGCTACAGAGCCGCCGGATTTTTCTTTGTCATGGCCGTAATTAATGAAATAGTTTGGCGTAACTTTACGGAAGTAACATGGGTAAAATTCAAAGTATTTGGGGTAATCCCGATTACTCTTATAGTTATTTTATTACAAATACCTTACTTGTTAAGAAACAAATTACCTGATAAAAAATTATAATTATGCAAAAAATTTTAATAATCATGTTTTTATCTCTTACGCTAAGCGGTTGTTTACCGGCAATCTTTACCGCTGCAACTACTACCGGTATTGCCGCTTCAAAAGATCAGCCAATGTCGGAAACAATCAATGACTCCAAAATCTCGGCGGCAATTAAAACAGCACTCATTAAAAATAACTTTAAGGAGTTAGGCGCAAAAATTAAGGTAGAAGTGTCACAAGCACGAGTATTATTTACCGGAAATATAGAAAAAGAAGAAGATGCTTTGAAAGCAATAGAAATTGCTTGGAATCAAAAAGGAGTTAAAGAAGTTATTAATGAGCTTAAAGTTAATAAAAAAAGCAATCACTTTGATTTAGTGCAATATACCAGAGACAGCCTTATAACCACGCAGATTAAAACGAAAACTTTAGTTAGAAAAGATATAAAATTTGCAAATTATACAGTTCTTACCGTAAATAATATTGTATATTTATTCGGTATTGCTAGGTCAGAAGAAGAATTAGCAAAAATATCTGCTATTTCATCAAAAATAAAAGGCGTTGAGAAAGTAGTCTGTTATGTTAAAATAATGAATAATTTTTCCGATACTAACGAAAATAATGATATAGATGATAGTAACTTATAATAAATTAAAATTATTAATTTTTTTGATCCTATGTTTTGGACTTGTAAGCTGTAATACTTCAAAACAACATCTATATAAAAACCTCTCAAAAGATGATCCTCACAATTTAAGTTATCAAGGACACTATAAAGTCGGAAAAAGCTATAAAATAAAGGGTAAGACTTATAAACCTCAAAGCCCTAATAAATCATATACCCAGCTAGGCATAGCTTCCTGGTACGGCACTAAAGGTGGATTTCACGGTAAAAAAACTGCCAATGGAGATAAATATAACAAAAACCTATTAACGGCAGCCCACAAAACCCTGCCCTTGCCTTGCCTTATTAAAGTAACTAATCAAGCTAATAATAAATCCGTGATACTTATGGTCAATGACCGAGGTCCTTTTAAAAAGAATCGCATTGTAGATGTTTCGGAAAAAGCCGCTGAAATTTTAAAATTTAAAAAGCAAGGAATAGCAAAAGTTAAGGTAGAATATTTAGCTCATGAAACAGATAAATTTTTGAAAAATATAAAATTAAAGCCTCAAGAAAATTTTATTGTAAAACGCACACCTAAAAAACGAACCTCAACTACCTTAGCTAGTAGCAAATGTAGCGTTAACTGTCACATTAAGCTAGTCAACTTAAAACACAATTTAGCTTTAACTCCTTAGAAATAAGCACACGAATTTAGGTCATTGCGAGCGACTGGAGGCGTTGTTGCATGGCTCGAATTTGCGATGTCATTCTAGCTAAAGGCTCTAGTGTACGAACGTTTAAATAAAGAGGTAAAAATTCTGTCATTCCGTGGCTACGACCACGGAATCCAGCTTATAATATCATAAAAAGATTCTAAAATAAGTCTAATATGGCTTTATTTTCCTGGATGCCGTGATCAAGTCACGGCATGACACAGCCTTTTTTCAACTTCGGACAGTTATGGCTAAAGGCGGGAATCCAGAAAAATTATAGTCATGCTGAACTTGTTTCAGCATGACAAGGACTGGATTGCCGCGTCGGCATAAATGCCTCCTCGCAATGACGGTATTTGTTTTAATTATGTACCGTAATCTGTCTTTACAATAGAGTCTATACATCTAAGCCAAGCTTCCCAGTCACGCTTGCCTAAATCTTTTTCAAATGATAATATATCTTGTAACGTTTGCCGACATACTTCTTTAGAAGGAGTAATTAACTCTTGCCCTCCCCTATAAGCTAAGCATTGCGTTTTGCAAGCTAGTTCTAAATGATAGCTATAAAACATCGTTTCATGAATTGTTTTCCCGCAGGTAATTACTCCGTGATTACGTAAAAACATTACATAATTTTGCCCAAGGTCATTAACCAGTGCTGCACTTTGATTGTTATCAAGCACTAAAGAACCGTAATTATGATACGAAACTCTTTCATAAAAATGTAATGCCCACTGGCTAATCGGTAATAACCCGCATTGCATCGATGAAACCGCAACACTTGCCGGCGTGTGAAAATGAAATATAGAAGAAATATCGGATCGCACTTTATATATATTACCGTGAATAAAATAGCCGGTTTTATTATATTGATATTCACTTCCCTCTAAAACTTCCCCTTCTAAGCTAACTTTAAGTAGATTATCTTGGGTTACTTCCTCAAATCTTAGACCAAAAGGATAAATATAATAAAAATCAGCATTTAAGGGTCTTGCGGATAAGTGAGTATAAGTATGGTCATCCATAGCTAAATATGCCATTATTCGATAGGCGGCAGCTAGATTATGTTTTATATCGATCATGAGTTTTTAATTAATGGTTTAATAAGCGAAGCTATACCTTCCGACAATTTTATAGATGCCTTAAATCCAAGGTTTTTTTCAACCTTTTCGGGATTGCTAATAGATTTATAAATGTCTCCCTCGCGCGCGCTTAAATAATTTAGCTTTACTTCATGACCGACTGCTTGAAATAAAGTTTTTATTAAATAGTTAAGGGGTGTACCGTAGCCGATACCTAAATTATATATTTGCGGTTCAACTGAAATATAATCTTTAGCCAAAGCTAAGCATTTAACAACATCATCGATAAATATAAAATCTCTTTCTTGAGTTCCGTCGCCGTAAATATTTAGAGGTTTATTATTTTGCAACTTATTAATAAAAATCGAAATAACTCCCGAATAAGGAGAATTTGGGTCTTGTCTTTGACCGTAAACATTAAAAAACCTAAATCCTATAGATTTTAAACCGTAGCAATGGGCAAAAACACTAGCTTGCAATTCAGAAGTATATTTATCAACCCCGTAAGGCGAAATAAATTTTCCTATATTCTCTTCCGATAAAGGCATCTGCGTTGAATTTCCGTACACCGCCGCCGAAGACGCGTATATAACCGGTATTTTTCTCTTAGCGGCTTCTAAAAAAACATTAATAGTACCGGTTAGATTAACTTTGTGGCAGGCAAGCCAATTATCGATTGATTTTTGCACGGACGGTATGGCTGCTAAATGATAACAAAAATCTATTTTATCAAATGTTTTTTCAAGTATATTAGCATCATTAATATCCCCGACTATTAACTTACATTCTTTTGAAATATTTTCTATTTTTCCTGAAGATAAGTCATCAAATATTGTAATATTATGCCCGGCTTTTAAAAGATAATCGGCAAGATGAGAGCCTATAAAACCTGCTCCACCGGTAATTAAAATATTCATTTATAAATTTGATTTAAGTTTTTATAATGTTACATACTATAATCATATTTATTTCTTGAATCTAGTAATATTAGGCGGTTTATATAAAATATTATATATCTAGAGAATTTATTAATAACCCCAACTATGGATAAGTTTTTAAGCTAAAACTTATCCATAGTTGATAATAATAAACTAAAATTAATTGACAGACCTATTGCTTAAAGATATTATCAAGCGAATTATCCTTATTTAATAAAGGACGATAAAAATAGTTGAATTTATTAATGCTTTATGACAATTAACATTTTGTTTTTATTAGATTGCCTACAAAAAGGTGGGGCGGAAAGAGTAGCATCTAATATAATGAATAGCTTATCTTCTAACCCCCGATATAACATAAATCTAATCACTTTTTATAGCGAGACCGAAACATATCAGTATGAATTGAACGAAAATGTTAAAGTCACTAAATCAAGTATACAGAATGAAAAAGACCATTTATTAGAGCTTATTGATAATACAAAAATTGAGCTTGTTATAAGTTTTTTATATATGGACAGGCATATAAATCTTATCTATAAGCATTACCCTGATATTAAATATATTTTCACGGTTCATAGTACATTATTTTATTTTGCTCCATTTGTTGATAAACTTTTAAATATTATTGCAAAAGCTAATATAACTACGGTTTTAAACACTTATACATATAAAAGTTGTAGGTTAGCCGGCTTAAATAATATAACTATAATACCGAATCTTAATACTTTTAATACTTATGATATAGAACCTCAATTCCCTAATAATAAAAATTTACTATGTATCGGTGATTTTACACGAGATATGGGAAGAAATAAACGCTTAGATAGAGTATTAAAAGTTTTTATAGAAGTAAAGCGTAAACATAATGATGCGGTACTGTATGTAATCGGTTTATATAATTTAACATTAAAAATAAATAACGAAACAGAAACATTAGAAGAGTTAATTGAAAAAAATAATTTAGAAATAGGAAAAGATATTATTTTTACAGGAGTGATTTATAACGTATCTTCTTATTACAAAAAATCAGCCGTATATATTATGACTTCAACATTAGAAGGTATGCCTATGGTACTTTTAGAATCAGGAGCATACGGCTTACCTGTAGTCGCAAATAAAATAAACGGGCTTGAAGATGTTATTCTCGAAGGTCAAAACGGCTTTATAGTAGAACAAGACGATATAAAAGGGATGGCTGAAAAAACTATTCTTTTACTGCAAGATAGTGAGTTAAGACTAAAAATAAGCAAAAAAGCAATCGAATTAGCTAAAAGATTCGATAATGATAAAGTAATCTCTCAATGGGAAACTATTATTAATATGGTATTAAGTAACGATCAATTAACCATTAACAAATTACTTTATAAAAATATTAATTACACTACGGAAGATTATAAAAATATAGCTCTTGATTCTTTAACAGCTTGTCGTCTAGCAACAAGAGATAATGAAATGTTAATAGATATACCTTCTTATAATCCTGCTCTTTGTATAGTAATTCACAATCCTATAATCAAAAAAACTTTATTAGGCGTAAAATACATACTTAAAAAGTTACATTTATTAGGTTTATTGAAGAGAATCTTACAATAATAAATCTATATCGGCTTTAATATGCATTTTTTTATATTAATAATATTATTATTTTCAAGTAATGTTGGATTTGCAAAAGATAAAGCTGATGTGGACTTTATGGAATCTATGTCCGGTGGTTCAGAACTATTAGCAGAAAATACTATTAACAGAAATGACGCTCTCTATAATTCTGAAACTTTAAAAATAATGGCTAAACATTATTCTCTAAAATCTCCTTCAAAAATGCCGTATAATAAAACTCCTTTAATTCCTAAAGTTATACATCAAATATGGATCGGCTCGAAAAACATCCCTCCTCTATATAAAAATTATTTAGAAGAATGTCGCCTTTTACATCCTACTTGGGAATTTAAAATTTGGAAAGACGAAGATACACTTAAGTTGAAGACAAAATACCAAAATCTATATGATATTTCACGAAGCCTTGTACAAAAAACCGATATATTAAGATATGAAATATTATTACAATATGGTGGGGTCTATCGAGATATGGACGTTAAATGTTATCGCTCTCTTGATGAAATGAACCATAAATATGATTTTTATGCAGCATTAGAGTTTAGAGGGGTACTTAATAATGGATTTATCGGTGCAGCCCCTAATCACCCAATATTGAAAGAAACGTTAGAACAAATTCATAAAAATCTTCCAACAGAATTCAAAAAATATGATAATGGTGAGATATACTTCCCGATATTTCATAATTTTATAGTCAAAACTTCAATGATTCCTTTAACAGAAGCTTTTAAAAAAACAGCAAGCTATAGTGATAAGGTTATTGCACTTCCTACTACTTATTTCTTTAGTACTGTTAAAGGTGATTTAATATCTTGGGAATTATTCCCTCCTACTCCGAATAAATATTCTAATTTTTGGAAAGTATTTGCCGGAAAAATGCCACCGCATAAACTTGCTTTTCCTAAAGTACAAAAAGAATCTTTGGTATTTCATAATTATACTACTAAAGATGAAATAGGATATTTACCTTTTAATGATAGTATGGATATGTATGACCCGGAGCGAGAAAAAGCTTTTCAAAAATTACCTTTGATTGAGCAACATCGATTAAACATGATGCGAGAAAATTATGAAAAATTTCATCCTAAAAATATGGAATTTAAAAATATAGGAGAAATTCCTCAAAAAATAATATTTATCGTATTTAATGAAGAAGAAAAAAAAGAGCTTGACCTTAATATATCCGAATGGGTTATGTTAAACCGTACATTTGAGATTGATATCCGGACAAAAGATAAAATTTTAAAATCTTTCCCATATTTAGCAGCCTATTTTGACAATACTAACTATAATAATGAAGATATACGTTTTTTAGCAGGTTTAGAGATAATTAATAAAGAAGGGGGACATTACGTAGATTTCAAAGCAAAACCGATAGTTCCTATATTTGAATTAGGCAATAAATTAAAGCTATATACCGGAATACAACCGGTTAATCATCAAAATTTACAAATTTTAGCCTCAAATAGGCTTATAGGATCAGTAGCAAATAGCCCTATTTTATCACAAGCATTAGATGAGTTTTATAAAAAAAATACCCCTATGAGGTGGAATTTAATAGACATAATTAGTAAAAAAATGTTCTTATATGGTCCTATATTAGTATTACCTTCATCTTATGTCGGACCGACTGATTATCTTCCCGAAGATACTTACATTACTAAATTAAAAAGAATTTATCGTTATTATAGATCAACAATAAATGATAAACATGCTTATTATTCAATAATTGATTAAATAACGCGAACTATGGATAATTCTTAACATTTCATTTTTTTATATCAAACTCATTTACAAAAGGTCTATAGATAATTTTATTTTCTTCTGACAAATCTTTATTAATTACGGAATTTTTAGGGGCTTGCATACATTCTTTTAAGTATTTATTATTCAAATAAGGAGCTAAGGAATAATTTAATATATAACACTGCAAACCATCCTGTTTATTACCAAAATCAAAATTCACTTCTACGCCCTGCTCTAATAATTCTTTAACCATACTACTTTGCTCATTAAAAACTTTTTGTGCCGGCGATAATTGTTTTATTCTTAAGGTATTTTTAACTACCGAAAACGATGCAACAACAAGTAATACCGCAAAGATAAATAATTCTTTTTTATTTTGATTGAATAAGAAAATACTATTTTTTATATATGCACAAGAAATTATACCGAATGCTAGACTATAGCATCCTAAATATCTAAGTAATGAGGCTCCTTTAATTGCTTCTGCATAAGTGAAAGTGAAAAAATACAAATATAATCGCCATAAGGCAAATATTAGATAACAAATAAAGGTAGCAACTAGCAAAAATTTATATTCTCTTAATAAGGAAGGCTTATATTTGCGCACCGAGTACCAAGCTAATCCGCCGATAATATATAGCGCGATGCTCCCCTCTTTCACTAAAAACTTAAGAAAAAACTTGCCGTAATTAAGGAGTAATAATTTATGCTGCTCATTAAAATTTTCTATAATTACGACGATATTACTAAAGCTATGCTCTCTTCTACCAAAAAAATCATGAGTATTTTTAAAGTAACTCAGCCAAATAAAATTACACATAATCGGTAACGTCAATAATAGAAAATAAATAATATAATCTTTTTTATTTCTACCGCCTTTATAAAATTTTATATGATGGGATATTATAATTATAGAGGCAAAACTAGCTAGCCATAATCCAACTTCTCTGAAAAAAGTAAGCAGTATCACAATCGGTAAGGCAAGAAGCATGGCTTTATGTTTGTCTTCTTCAAGTATGTAGATAGCAAATATACAGCCGAACATTAAGCCGATGGTGCTGTCGTTATATATTGATCGTAGGCCCGTTGTGTAAAGCACGACTATAGCCAATATTACAGAAATAAAAAAAATCGTTGACCAAAATTTTCTATTTGCCGTTAATGGTGCTAAAAAAATCAGATGTAATAAAAAATGAGCAAATAATACATTACCTTCAGAATAACCTGAAAGTAATAACATAAAATAATGATAAACGGCACTACCTCTTGGATAGTGAGCATGGGTAGTTATAATAGAAGAGGCGGAATTTTGATTTTCAAAAAAACCGAAATGTAATAATTCTTTAGTAAATACCCCCCAATGGCAAAAATCATCGTAGGCATGTAAATACGAGCCACTTGTATAAATAAAAAACGCGATGATAATTATACTTAATGAGATAATTTCATTAACGCATGGTTTTATATTTTTTAAAAAATCATCTTTTGAGATTTGAGTATAATAATAAGCAAAATATATCGTACCTAGAAAATAAAATAAATAAGTGGCTGCAGGTAAAAGATTTACCGTAGCAGCACAATATAAAAGTGATACTAAAAGGGAAGTAACTACCGGAACAGCAAAAATAAATTTTGTTTTTAAGCAGTTAGAAAATAAATATGAAAACCCAAAAATAGTTAATATCGGTATGAGGATCATAAAATTAAACTTGTTACGGCAAGGTGATAGCTTAGATAAGAGTTTTCAATATCATTCCCGCGGGTACTTGGGTGTCAACTTAAGATGAAATTAAGCCGGTCCAATGTCATTCCCGCGGCAATGCGGCGTTGTTGCATGGCTCTAAAAAAGTGCCGTATGTCATTCTAACTAAAGGCGAGAATCCAGAAAAAATACTTAAAATAAACAAACTTATATAAAAATTTACTATATAATTCGCTTAAATACTTTTCTGGATTCCCGCCTGCGCGGGAATGACATCGAAAACGCGGGAATGACATCGAAAATTCGAGCCATGCAACAACGCCGGTCAAGCAACTAGATGACACCGCGGTACTTTTAAAAAATCCCCGAAATATAGCAATTTTTGATCCACGCAAGAATGACTCGGATTAGATTAAAAACCCATACCGTCCATGCCACCCATGCCGCCCATACCGCCACCGCGCGGTGCTGAATCTTCTTTATCGGAAGGCTCATCAACAATTAACGTTTCGGTAGTAATAATCAATGAAGCAACGGAAGCCGCATCTTGTAGTGCCGTACGAACTACTTTCGCCGGATCAATAATTCCTGCTTTAATCATGTCAACATAAGTCATATCTTGAGCATTAAAGCCGAAATTTTTGTCCTTGCTTTCTAGAAGTTTACCGACTACGACGCCGCCATTCTCACCGGCATTTTCGGCAATTTGTCTTACCGGATCTTGTAAGGCTGCTGCTACCAACTCTATACCGGCTTGTTGATCCTTGTTAGCTCCTTTTAATGACCTTAAAACTCCGGCTGCGTGTAGCAGAGTAACGCCGCCTCCGGCAACAACTCCTTCTTCTACCGCCGCTCTAGTCGCATGAAGCGCATCCTCAACACGATCTTTACGCTCTTTTACTTCTATTTCGGTAGCACCGCCGACTTTTAAGACGGCAACACCGCCGGAAAGCTTAGCTAAACGCTCTTGTAGTTTTTCTTTATCGTAATCGGAAGTAGTTTCTTCAATTTGTTTACGAATTTGCGAAGCTCTTTTTTCTATATCTTCTTTGCTGCCTGCACCATCGACGATTACGGTATTTTCTTTAGAGATAGTAACTTTCTTAGCAGTACCAAGCATTTTAATATTTACATTCTCAAGTTTCATGCCAAGATCGTCAGTTATTAACTCACCTTTTGTTAAAACGGCAATATCTTCCATCATGGCTTTTCTTCTATCGCCGAAACCCGGAGCTTTAACTGCTGCAACTTTCAAACCACCGCGTAATTTATTGACGACTAAAGTTGCAAGAGCCTCACCTTCTATATCTTCGGCAATGATAAGTAAAGGACGAGCTGATTGGTGTACCGCCTCAAGTACCGGTAACATTGGTTGTAAAGTTGATAGTTTTTTTTCAAATAACAAAATGTAAGGATTTTCAAGTTCCGCAATCATCTTCTCGGAATTAGTAACGAAATACGGTGATAGATAACCTCTATCAAACATCATGCCTTTAACTACTTCCACGTCAAAGCTAAAGTTTTTAGCTTCTTCAACGGTAATTACTCCTTCTTTGCCGACTTCTTCCATTGCTTTAGCAATTTTTTCGCCGATTTCTTTATCGCCGTTTGATGAAATAGTGCCTACTTGAGCGATTTCTTCCTGACTATTAATTTTTTTACTCGATTTTTTAATTTCTTCTACCACGGCGCTAACTGCTAAATCCATACCGCGTTTTAAATCCATCGGATTATAGCCCGCTGCAACGAGTTTATTACCTTCTCTAGCTAAAGCACGTGCTAAAACGGTTGCGGTAGTAGTACCGTCACCGGCTGTTTCAGCCGTTTTGGTCGCAACAGACCTAACTAAACGAGCTCCGGCATTTCTAATTTTATCTTTTATTTCAATTGATTTTGCCACCGTAACACCGTCTTTAGTAATTTTCGGCGCTCCGAATGATTGCTCAATAAGTACGTTTCTGCCTTTCGGACCTAAGGTAACTTTTACCGCATCGGCTAAGATATCAATGCCTTCTAACAATTGTTCACGTGCTTTTGAACCGTGCTTAATTATTTTTGCTTCCATATTAAATTCTCCTTAAAATAAAAAAATTATTAATTTTTTAGATGTCATATCTACTAACAAAAACACCGTCATTGCGAGCGACTGTAAGGAGGGTGGCAATCCAGAAAAATAATAATTTTCATAGCATTTTTTGCTAATTTTTTCTGGATTGCCACGTCGGGACTACGTCCCTCCTCGCAATGACGCAGTGTTAATCGAGCTATACAACAACGCCGATCAAGTCACGGGATGACAAGGATTTCCTTGCTCATTAATTAATTATACCCATAACATCACTTTCTTTCATGATGATCAAATCCTGACCGGCTACTTTAACTTCAGTACCGGCCCATTTACCGTATAGGACTTTATCCCCAACTTTAAGCTCTAACGGATGAAACTCTCCTTTTTCTCCTCTACTGCCTTTACCTACCGCAACTACTTCCCCTTGCATCGGTTTTTCTTTTGCGGTATCGGGGATAATAATTCCGCCCGCTGTTTTTTCTTCTTGCTGAATCGGTTTTATGGCAATTCTGTCATATAACGGTTTAAAAGACATTTCTAACCTCCAAAATAAATATTTTAAATGTATACTACTATATATAATTTATTTCTAGTAGTTCAAGAGGTAACTACTAAAAAATTTTAAATTATTTATCAAAATATTTAGTACTAACTCCGTGTTTTGTTTTATTCCATTTAAACGGCTGAAAAATAATTTCCCAAATTGCTTTATAGGACGCTAGCGTATGTAATATAAAATAACTAGGCCAGAGAATTAAGGCAATAATATCAAGGAAACGTAATTTTGACGATTGCCTATAAATTCTTAATATATAACAAGCACTTCCGTATAAATATAAGAATGCAAAAAATCCGTTAATCAGCCATAAATAATTAATTATAGGATTTTTGTTTATGATAATGGTAAATATTACAAAAGGTAAGCACCAAAAACAGTAAGAAGATAAGCCGATAAAAATATAAATAGTAGCTATTTGCCGTAAATTAAATTTTTTACATTTATCTTTGCATGCTTTAAAAACAAAAAAAGTTTGCAGGAAACCTTTAATCCAACGTGATCTTTGATTTAACCAATTCCCGATACTAATAGGCGATTCCTCTAAAGTATACGAATCAATCATATATACTTTATAGCCTTTTGAATAAAGCCTTATACCAAGTTCGGCATCTTCCGTAACGTTATAGGCATCCCAGCCGCCTATTTCATATAGTATATTTGTTTTGAAATGGTTACTAGTACCGCCGAGCGTCACCGGTAAATTTAGTAAACTCAAACCCTTTAAAATATACTCGAACCATAAGCTATATTCGATGTTAAACATTTTGGTCAGTAAATTCTCGTCTTTATTGTAAAAGTTAAGTTTAGCCTGCAAGCAAGCATATTCAGGCGGTAAATCCTTAAATACTTTTAATGCCGTAAGTAGCTGATCGGGATCAGGCATATCTTCCGCATCATATACGACTAAATATTCCCCTCGCGAATATTCTATAGCGTAATTCAAGGCTTTCGGTTTGGTTCTCGGTAAAGCGACAGGCACTTGTAACACGTGAATATATGAAGGTAAATTATATATGGCGATTTCTTTGATCATTAAATAATCATCGGCTTCAATAATAATCTTAACGTCTAATTTATTTTTAGGATAATTTAGAAGAGAGATATTTTTGATTATCGATTTTAATTTGCCTGTTTCTTTATATAAAGGTATTAAAATCGTATAAATTGGAAATTCTTTAGATTCTTGATTAAAATGAGATATTTGAGCTTGATTTGAGGCAACCTTACAGGGCAAATTATCAGGCAAAACAACACGCGAGAATAACAATATTTTCAAAAAATTTTGTAAAAAATAACCGGCATTATTGGCAATATGAAATAA
Source organism: Rickettsia endosymbiont of Ceutorhynchus obstrictus (assembly GCF_964026565.1). NCBI lineage: Bacteria > Pseudomonadati > Pseudomonadota > Alphaproteobacteria > Rickettsiales > Rickettsiaceae > Rickettsia > Rickettsia endosymbiont of Ceutorhynchus obstrictus. The sequence goes on along the minus strand of NZ_OZ032162.1, from coordinate 794,788 downwards.
AGCGGGAAAATATACAAGCATCCCTAAAAAAATTAAGAAGAAAATTATTACTTTATCGCTATAGTTAATATTTTTAGCGATGACCGCCTCGCTCGTAAATTCCAGGAAATATTTTGACTTAACAATATTTAGGTGAGCAAAATTTGCTTCTAGAACCTTATAAAAATCAGGTTTTTTAATCAAGTATATATGGTTTCCGGCATTTGCTAGCAACGATAAAACTCTTAAGTCATTTATTGCAATGACCTTGTTATTTTGGATATCTTCATAAACAAAATATCCCTTTACTATATATTCCTTAATACGAGAATAATCGTAAATCTTTATATCATGACTTTTATTATCTATTAATGGTAATGAATTACTGTTATGTAATAGATCTATCATTAATTCATTATCAATAAGCTCTTCCCGAATTATAATTTCGCCTAAATTCTCTTTAGTAGTTTTTTGAATCAATTTTAAGTTAGCAATTTGGAACTCATTTAGTAATTCTCTATTCTTAATTACTTTTAAAATATTATCTTCATCTATATTTATACATCTAACCATACTGAAAATGTTATACCCGATATTTTATATTTTTTATTTGAAAGGCTACGATCCCAAAAATAGCCGATTTGAGTTGTTAAAAAATTTTTCCCTACATTATCAAATTTTATTATTTTTGCAACTGAAAGTTGTTCATAGACGGTTTTTTCATAAATATAACCGTAATCCTGACGATTATGATATTTGGTAAAACTCACCAACATAAAACCGTTCTCAAATTTAATCCCTTCAGAAGTAGAAACATTATAATATCTTTTTTTATAGCCAAGATAGTTAAGATAATGACCGATACTTACCGTATTTTGATTAAACACGGTGGCAGAATAAATTTGTTTTGACATGCCGGATAATAATGAAAATTCTGCAAAAAATTCCTCTCTGCAGCCTTTATCTTTACTAACAAAGATTTTAGGCTGGAGCGATATAACAAAATCATTTTCCTGAAACAATTTAAGCTTATAAAATAAACCGGCTTCCTCGGTAAAGCTTTTTCTACCGATAAACTTATCTTCCTTAAATAAAAAATGAATACCGAAATTTTGATTGTCGCTAATGCCGTATTCAACACTACCGCTTGTAAGCCGTTCATCTTGATATGAGGACAATTCCGCTATCCCTTGCCACAATTTTTTTATGCGTTTTGATAGCCTCTTATAACGGCGAGAATTTGGGTTTAATTGCCGGTTAGGTGCCTCTAGCTGCTGCAATTTTTCTTCTAAATCTTGAGCAAAAATTTCTCGTTTTTTCTTCTCCTTCTTTGAGGCTTTATCGACATTATTGATATTTATACTATACCGATACCTACCCTCCTCTAACAGCCAAGCGGAAGCGTTAACTTTATTAGCGCTTAAAATAACAAAAACAAAAACTAAAATAAAACGCCGAAATATATTTATCATAACAAGCCGCATAAATCAAAATACGGTATTATAATACAATTTATAGTTGAATAAAGTATTAAATGAAGTTTTTAATGAAATTTAAATTGAAACATTAAATATTTTATTGTATTTGTACTTGAGAATACTTGAATAAGTATTTTTATATTAAGAAAATTTTAATAATTTATAAGGATATGTGTATGTCTAAATCTAAAGAAGAGCCTATTTCAGCTACTAGAATCGGTACAATTAATTTTATTTCAGAAGCAAATATTACCGGCTATAACGATGCAAACGGTGCAAATTCATTAGCAAATAGTAGTGAACGCACATTATCTAATGTTTTACCTTTAGGAGAAGGAGCAGAAGAAACGGCGGAATAAATAAAAATTTTCTATATACTCTCGATGACATTCCCGCGCAGCATTGTTGCGTGGATAGGTTCAAAGCGTGTTATGTCATTCCCGTGAAAACGGGAATCCAGAAAAAAATAGTCATCCTGAATTTATTTCAGGATATACTACAAGAGATGCTGAAACAAGTTCAGCATGACAAAGCTGGATTCTCGCCTTGAGCTAGGAATGACATAGGGTACTTTTTTAGAGCCATGCAACAACGCCTTCCCGCCTGCATGAGCGTTGTTGCGTGGCTACCGGAATCGTCATTGCGAGAAGGCACAAAGTGCCGACGCGGCAATCTAGTCCTTGTCATGCTGAACTTGTTTCAGCATCTTTTTTTAATAGATCCTGAAATAAATTCAGGATGACTATGTTTTTCTGGATTGCCACAGCCACTTCGTGGCTTCGCAATGACGAGTTTTTTATTAATTTTCGAGTCATACAATAATGCCGGTCAAGTCAAGTCGGACAGTATAATATCACTCTTCCGGCAACACTTGATTTTGCAACTTAAACAATTCCGAGGTTGCCGACCTTGCTAAGCTTAGCATTGCCAAAAATTGCTCTTCGGAAAACGGTTTCTGCTCGGCTGTACTTTGTACTTCAATTAAATTGCCGTTCCCGGCAAAAACAAAATTCGCATCCACTTCGGCGTTGCTGTCTTCTAGATAATCTAAATCAACTATCGGCTCACCTTTATATATACCGCAAGAAACGGCGGCAATTTGAGTAATTAACGGATTCACTTTTAACGCTTTCCTGTTCATTAACGACCGAACGGCTAAATGCAGAGCTATATAACTTCCCGTAATGGCTGCCGTTCTAGTACCGCCGTCTGCGTTTATCACGTCGCAATCAATAATAATTTGACGCTCTCCTAAGGCTTTAAGGTTAATTATCGCACGCATTGATCTACCTATTAGCCGCTGGATTTCCTGCGTTCTACCGCCTTGTTTGCCTAATGCCGCTTCTCTTTTAATACGCTGATTGGTAGAACCGGGCAGCATACCGTATTCTGCAGTAATCCATCCTTGACCTTGCCCACGTAAGAAAGGCGGTATGCTTGTCTCATAAGTAGCACTACACATAACGTGAGTATTGCCTATTTTAATCAAACAAGAACCTTCTGCATTAACAAGAGGAGATAATTCTATCGATATTTGACGTATTTGGTTGTTTTTTCTGCCTGATGGTCTCATAATTGTAATTTATCTGTAATAATTCTTGAAAGATTAAGTAGTATATACTCAAATGATTTCAGAAATTAAATTTTATTTTGAGGGGCGACTGCACGCAGCGTATACTTAGTACGTGAGTACAGGAGTCCCTGATAAAATGAAAGAGTAATTTTTGAAATCAGCAGAGTATACTTGAAAATCTATAATTTTTCATTATATAGTTAGCATTAAACTTCAAATAAAGATAGATAATAAAATGGATAATAACAGTAAAGAAAAAAATGAAGAAGAAACACAGCTAGAAGAAACTCTGCAACCTGAAGCAGAAGAAGTAACTAATTTAAAGGGCCGAATCGAAATATTACAGGATAAATTACTTAGAAGCGTAGCGGAGGCTGAAAATACCAGAAAGCGTTTAGAAAAGTCTCGTGATGAAGCACGTGATTATTCTATAGTTTCTTTTGCCAAAGATATTCTAACCGTTAGTGATAATTTATCAAGAGCCTTAGAGTATAAGCCACAAAATCTTGAAGGAGAAGCAGCTAATATTGTCACCGGTGTTATTTCAGGGGTGGAAATGACAGCGCTAGAGCTTGCAAAAATATTTAAAAAACATAATATAGAGTTAATAGAGCCGATAATAGGTGAGTTGTTTGACCATAATATACATAATGCAATCTCGCAAATCGATAGTGATGAGTATAAGTCTGGGAGTATAGTTGCCATAATGCAAGTGGGTTATAAGCTTAAAGATCGACTATTACGCCCTGCAACTGTTCAGGTGGCTAGGTAGTCGTGTTATTTGGGAAGAAGTATTGCTGCTCCATCGTCATTGCGAGGAGTTGCGGTAGCAACGACGTGGCAATCTAGAAAAAAATTATATTATATTACGCTGAAATATCTATTTTCTGGATTGCCGCAGCCCCTTCGGGGCTTCGCAATGACGATTCTGATATCTACATATTAATAATATAAACCTGTTAAAAAGAGAAATATTTTGAATAAAACAGCTATATTTTGGTTTCTCCTTCTAGGGATTTTTATAACTGCCTCAGCGTTAATTTCAGGTGCTATAAAACCTTTCTTTATTGCTTTTATAATTGCTTACTTATTACAGCCGACTATTGATTTTATTGTATCACGGCTCAAGCTACCGAGAAACCTAGCGGCATCTATAATATTCCTTATTTTTTTAGGAGTGTTTTTTGTAGCACTTATTATATTATTACCGATAATTTATCAACAAATTTCTATTTTTATAAATAATGTTCCTAAATATAAAAATTATTTTCAAGCGGAAATAATGCCGCATCTTTCGGCAAAAATTTACTCAATAGAACCGAATATTGCCGATAAAATTAAAGATTCGCTAAGTAATTTTATAAATAATATATTTACTATATTAACTAGCCTTGCTAATAATTTCTGGCACTATACGATAGTTACAATCAATATATTTATATTATTGTTATTAATACCTATAATATTATTTTATTTCCTACGGGACTGGCCAAAAATTATAGCAAATATGAAATCATTATTACCGATGCAAAGTAAAAAGAAAATATTAGAAGTATTATTTTCCATTAATAATTTACTATCGGCTTATATCAGGGGGCAGCTAAATATCTGCTTATTATTATCGATTTTTTATAGTATTTCATTATCTATTGTCGGTATAGATTTAGCCATTTTACTAGGTATCTTAAGCGGGTTTCTTGTTATCATCCCTTTTATCGGCACTTTAATATCTTTTTCTCTGGCACTAATTGTCGGCTATTTAACTTTCGGTATGAAAATAAAATTGTTATATATAGTAATGATTTATCTTATCGGTAATATCGGCGAATCGTATATTTTAACGCCTAAAATTATCGGTGATAAAATAGGTCTTCATCCGGGTTGGATAATATTCTCAATTTTGGCTTGCGGGAGTTTATTCGGCTTTGTCGGCATATTTTTTGCTATACCGATCGCAGGCATTACCAAAATTCTACTTTTTAACGTCATTGACTTTTACAAAGCTAGTAAGTTTTATAGTCAAGAGCGGTAAAGAGTAGAGATGGTATTGTTGCGCGGAACAAAAACGTTGCAAAAAAATACCGTCATTGCGAGGAGGCGTTGTTGCGTGGATCAAATTTTTGATGTCATTCCCGCGCAGGCGGGAATCCAGAAAAAACACTTTTATGTCATCCTGAATTTATTTCAGGATCTATTAATGAGATGCGCAAAACTTGTTCAGCATGACAAAAAAAGCCTGGATTCCCGCCTGCGCAGGAATGACATACTGCCGCTTTATCGAGCCATACAACAACGCCGTCCTAGCCAATTTTTGAAGTTCTATCTAAGTATATGCAACAACTTATATTTCCCTTATCCTACAATACACAATATCATCCCGATGAGTTTATTGTTTCTAACTCTAATAAACTCGCTCATAATGCGTTAAAAAACTGGCAAACAAATTGGGGAGTAAATCCTTATAAATTTACTTTATTAATTAAAGGAGCACCTGCTTCAGGCAAAACCTATCTTGCAAAAATATGGCAAAACCTAGCTAACAGCTTTATCATTAAAGATATTTTTTTTGATGAAGAAATTTTAGCTAAATATAATAGTTTCATTATTGAAGATATTGAAAATTGGCAAGAGGTAATTTTATTGCATTTATTTAACCTAATTAATGAGCGGCAAAAATATTTATTGCTTACCGGTAAGATAAATAAAAATTTTATATTGCCTGATTTATCTTCAAGAGTAAAATCCGTATTAACTATTGAAATAGAGCCGCCGGACGATGAATTAATGAGGATATTGATCTTCAAACATTTTGCTACTTCTTCTATAACAATCCCCGAGAGCGTCGTAGATTTTTTATTAGTAAACCTACCAAGGCAACATAAAGAAATTATAGAAATATTAGAGCAAATTAATCACTTCGCTCTAACCTCCAAACGTAAAGTAACGATTCCTTTAGTTAAAGAGGTATTAAATTTGCAGAATATTTGATTATTTGATGTCACTCCTACGCAAGTATTGTTGAGTGTATAGGTTAAGCGTGCTCGATGTCATTCCCGTGAAAACGGGAATTCAGAAAAAACACTTTTATGTCATCCTGAATTTATTTCAGGATCTATTAATGAGATGCGCAAAACTTGTTCAGCATGACAAAAAAAGCCTAGATTCCCGCCTGCACGGGAATGACATCGAAAATTCGAGCCATACAACAACGCAGGTACAAGCAACTAGATGACACCGGAATGCTTTACATAATATTTTTTTGCTTCCAAAACTTACTAAAAGTGCGTTGACCGAAGTAAAAACTAATAATACCAGCAAAGATTGTTTGATCTTCTATGCTCCATAAAACATCCAGATACTCTGCTAAAATAGCCGTGTTTTTTATAGCTTTATATTGGATATATTTGATTCCCCCATACATAGCAAAAAAGCTGTAAGCTAAAACGGGGCGTACCGAACTATTTAAGGCATCAACCCAACTTATTCCTGATTTATAAGTCGAGTAAAGCGAGTATTGTTCTGCCATTTCTTTAGAGATAGTTAGTTCCGTAAAAGTTTTAGAGTGATTAAGTTTATTATTTTCAATCTGCCGATCTAAAATATGTAATTCATGCTTTTTATCGTTAAGGTCTTTTAATATTTTTAAAATCTCAGGCAATATAGAGCTAATAAAACCTATTATTGTTGCAAGTAAAGTAATCATAAATATACCAAAATTTATTTTTTATAGTATATCAGTAATTAATTACTCCACTAAGGAGGATACTAAAGTTAATTGTAATGCATGTCATTCCCGTGGAAACGGAACTTTGTTGCATGGCTCGAATTTTCGATGTCATTCTAGCTAAAAGCGGGAATCCAGGTTTTTTTTGTCATGCTGAACAAGTTTTGCGCATCTTTTTAGTAGATCCTGAAATAAATTCAGGATGACTTTGATACTTTTTCTGGATTCCCGTTTTCACGGGAATGACAACTAAGAAGTGATATTAATCAGCTTTATACCGACCTTAACTTATCTATAATCTTGGAATCTTTAGCTAATTCTAAAAATAATTCTCGCTCAAACGGCAATATTTCTTCTTCGCTTATCTCCGAGTGGTGATTTATAAAATCCTGTAGTTTTGATAATATTTTATTTTGTACGTCATTATATTTGGAGGTATCTAACTCATTTGCTAAAGTTATTTTCGGTAGGGTTATTTTATCGGTATACAGCGCATTTACGCCGGTAAAATAACGTTTTTTAGGTAATTCTAACTGTAATGCCTCATCTAAGATATAATTCTTATTCATATTTATTTGTAAGTGAGCGATATTATAATCGGCTGCGAAATAATCGGCAGAACTTGATTTATTTTGGGTCAAAATATTTTTGATATTTTTAACTAATTTATCTTTATCGCCCTCGCTTCTTAAAAGCATCTCGGTAACACCGCCCCACCCTGGGATTAAACCGACCGAAGCCTCAACAAGACCGGCATTTAATTCCTGATTAGCTACTATAAAACTCGAATGTAGTAATAACTCGCACCCGCCTCCGAGTGCTGCTCCCAGTGCGCAGCTAATAACATGAGAGGTTGAATATTTTAGCTTTCGCATAGTTTGCTGACCTAGCTTTAAAAACTCTTCTAAGCCTTGAAAATCCTTATTTTCTATATAAGAAAGAATTAATTTTAAATCGGCACCGGCAGAAAAATTATTGCCTTGCGACCAAATATAAAGATTTTGCTCTTTATTCTCGGCTATCTCGACGGATTTTTGCAGTAAATTAAACACCTCTTTATTTAGGCAGTTCATTTTAGTATTAATAACAAAAACTAATTGACCTTGATAAAGTAATAATTTAGCGGAATCATTCTCCGCTACTATTTCACTTAATTTTATTATATCTTTTCTCGATCTAAATTTTTCTTTATCAATATCTTTATATAAGCCTTTTGCTAAATAATCAGACAGAGGCAATTTCATAAAATTAGCTTGATAAGTTAACCATTGCCAACTGTCTCTTACATGAAGTGTAAGCAATTCAAAAGGTCCGAATTTCCAGCTATAACCAAGCTTCATGGCTAAATCAATATCATAAATATTGCTAGTGACTTCAGGGATTAAACTTGTTAAATAAACATAAAATTCCGTTATAACTTCAGCAAAAAACTTGCCGTAAATAGAATCGCTTGTTAATAGCTCATTAATATCTGCAAATTCATTTTCTACTTTCGCTACCGGTTTATAAGATAAATCGGCTAAATTTATAACTTCTTTTATTTTTTTCCCGTTTACTGAAGAGAGGCGATAAAATCCCCCTCCTCCTTTACGACCGATTAATTTATTTTCAATCATCTTATCAAGGACAGGAGTGTTTAAATAAATTTTGTGGTAATAATCAGTTTCCGGCAGGCTAGCAAGCAACGAACCGGATATTAATTTCATTACGTCATGACCTATTAAATCATATAAGCCGAAAATTCCGGTACTCGGCAAACCAAATTGAGTAGTAAATATCTTATCGATAATTACTAAATCTAAATTTTCTTTTACTGCTTTTCTAACAACTAACTCAAGTAAAAAACAACCGACTCTGTTAGCAATAAAGCCCGGAGTATCGTTACATTTGACTATAGTTTTACCGAGAATTTTTGTTAAAAACTTGGAAACACGGGCGATTACTTCCGGTTCTACTTCATTATCCGTAATTAATTCAAGTAGCTCCATATAGCGCGGCGGATTAAAAAAATGCGTAATTACAAACCGAGATTTCAGCTCGCCACTCAAATTTTCTTTCAGCCTTTTTAACGGCAAAGTGGAAGTATTAGAGGCAATAATTGCCTCTTTCTTCAAATAAGGAGTAATTTTATTATATAATTGATGTTTTATTTCTAGCTTCTCAATAATAACTTCAATAACTAAATCACAATCCTTAAGTAAGTCTAGATTATCTTCTAAATTACCGATAGTAATAAGATTTGCCTTATCGGGAAAAGATAAAGCGGGAGGTTGTTGTTTATGCAAATTTTCTATCGCGCTTTTAACGATTTTATTTTTATCGTTTGGGTCACTCGCTACAATATCCAATAACACGACTTGATGAGAAGAATTAGCAATTAAAGCGGCAATCCCTGCCCCCATAACTCCCGAACCGATAACGCATATTTTTTGTATATTATTTTGCATAAATTAATCCTCTTATTTGGGTGAATATCAATTCGTCATGGCGAGGCGGCATTGTTGCGTGGATACTCCATTCGTCATGGCGAGGCACCTTTTGGTGCCGTGGCCATCCAGTTAAACATATTTTTATACTAAACTTGTTTAGTATTCTAATTAAATCCCTCATTATATTCGGGATAGCCTGGATGGCCACGCCGCTTGCAGCGGCTCGCCATGACGGGTTTTTATTAATTTCTGAACCATAAATCAAGAAAACACTACGCGCTCAATTGCCTCCGCATTATGATTAACTAAATCCTTAGCCACCTCTTTTGTGATCATTTTCTTTAAATTATTATTTAACTCATGCCGTACACAACCAAGCATTTGCGGTTCGGCAACAATAATTAATTCTTTGTATTTATGAGGAATCTGCATTATCTTATCTAAATTCTTAGCAACGCTTCTTGCCGCTTCTTTATGCTCTATATCTTTAAGTGAAGTACGCGGTTCAAATAAAGACCCAGGATTTGATTTATTTTGATAATAACTTTGACTTTTTTCTCGATGATGGTGATGCTCTTCCGACATCAACAATATTTCTTCGGGCTTACCGGTAATTTTTATTCCCTGCGCCTCGTAAAGCATCATACGCAGGCTATCAATAACGGCAATTAGTTTTAATTGTGTTCCATTTTTCATAAATACCTCTTAAATATTTTTATCTATGTAACAGCTTTGTTGCATGGCTCGGTTTTACACTTTGTGTCATTCCCTCGAAAGAGGGAATCTACTTAACAATATAACAAAATTAGTAAGTTAGATACCGGCTTTCGCTGGTATGACACCAAAAATTCGAGCCATGCAACAAAGCCCTATGTAACTTAATGATAACTATAATTAAAATTAAATCTATCAAAATAATATTAATTTAGTAATTGTTGTTTTTCCTTATTAATTATTCCCTCTATCTTCTCATTGAGTATGCGCACGTCAGATTGCTCTACTTCTTCTACGCTTATAACACCGATAATTTTCACTTGAATCGTCCCCGGTTTTTTAAACCAAAAGCCTTTAGGCCAGTAAAGCCCTGCATTATGAGCCATCATAACGATAGGCACTTTTGCGATGGAAGCTAATTTTACCGCACTCGGTTTAAATTTTACTGTTTTTTCAGGCAGTACTCTAGTTGATTCAGGAAAAATAATTAACCATAACCCTTGGCGTATTTTTTCTTGCCCTTCTCTTAAAATTTGAGTAACCGAGATATTAACGTTACGATCTACCGCAATAGGATTAACCATTCTAAGCCCCCATCCGAGCAAAGGTATATTAAATAACTCACGTTTTAATACCCAGGAATGCTCCGGAATAATTAGTTGCATAAATATCTGATCCCAAAAAGATTGATGATTAGAGACAACTATCGAAGGTATTTTCGGCAGCTTCTCAAGACCGGAAACTTGATATTTTAGACCGCAACAAAGTCTTGCCAACCAGACAAAAGCACAGGAAAAAATAATGGCTATTTTATATCTTATTTGATAGTTGACATTGAAAAACGTTACTGGTATGTAACATATAAGAAAAAAAACAAAAGTAAATGTAGCAAGTAACCCATAAAATAGTAAAATCCTGAAACGCCAAAGCATAAATAAATAATTAATTCGTTAAAAATACAGTATATAACATAAAATTCATGACTAATAAAATAAAAAGGTACTAAATGAAAAAAACTATCCTTTCCGGAGTTCAAACAACAGGCTCTTTACATCTTGGTAATTACTTAGGCGCTATTAAAACTTGGGTTAAAATGCAGGAAGAATATAATTGTTTTTTCTTTCTAGCAGATTTACATGCTATTACTATAGATCAACCCCCTGAAGAGCTTAGAAATTCGATTATGCAAACTTTAGCTATTTATATAGCCGCCGGACTCTCTCCTGACAAAGTCGCTATTTTTGCACAGAGTATGGTCAAAGAACATAGCGAACTTGCTTGGATATTAAATTGCGTTACGCCTCTTGGCTGGCTTAAGCGTATGACTCAATTTAAAGATAAAGCCGGCAAGACCCCAGAAAAAGCTTGCCTTGGGTTATTGTCATATCCCGTGCTTATGGCAGCGGATATATTATTATATCAAACCGATATAGTACCGGTCGGCGAAGATCAAAAACAACATTTAGAGCTGACGCGAGATATTGCCGGAGTAATTAACAGGAAATTTAATAAAGAAGTTTTGAAAGTACCGGAGCCGTTAATCGGCGGTTCCGCCACTAGAATAATGAGCTTGCGAGACGGTCGAAAAAAAATGAGTAAGTCCGATTCTTCTGATTCTTCACGGATTAATTTAAAAGATAGTGCCGATCTTATTCAGCAAAAAATAAAAAAAGCTAAAACCGATCATTTAACCGAAATTAGTTATGATAAGGAAAACCGCCCGGAAATTAGCAATTTAATTGATATTTATGCTAGCTTATCGGAAATTAGTAGCGAGACAATAACCCAAAATTATCAAAATAAAGGTTTCGCTAACTTCAAAGAGGATTTGGCAGAAATTATTATTACAAGATTACAGCCGATTCATAGCAAATATTTAGATTTAATGAATAATCAAGATTATTTGCTAAGCATACTGCAGAAAGGAGCAGATAAAGCAAGAGCTAGGGCAACAAAAACAGTTACGGAAATAAAAGAATTATTCGGTTTCGTGGTTTAGGTTATGTGTCATTTCATTTGAACTAGGCATTGTTGGGTGGCTCGAATTTTTGCAAAGCGGCCGGTGTCATACCGCGGCTTGACCCACTACTGTACGAACGTTTAAATAAAGAGGTAAAAATTCTGTCATTCCGTGGCTACGACCACTTCAGTCCAGCTTATAATATCATAAAAAGATTCTAAAATAAGTCTAATATGGCTTTATTTTCCTGGATGCCGTGATCAAGTCACGGCATGACACAGCCTTTTTTCAACGTTCGTACACTAGTGGGTCAAGCCACGGTATGACACCATACTTGTAATAACCATAATACGATAATTATGATCCACGCAACAATACTAAACTAGAACGACATTGATAGAATTATATCACATTATATTAATAAAATTTAAAAGATAATAGCGTTGTATAATATCAATTCTGTAATATTTTCATTAGCAAATTAATTTCTTCACGCAGCTCTATATCGGTTTCCGATAATTCTTCTACTTTCTTGATGGCGTGCATAACAGTCGTATGATCTTTTTTACCGAATTTCTTACCGATATCGGCAAGGCTTTTAGGTGTAAGTGCCTTACTAAGATACATAGCAATTTGCCGAGGTCTAGCTACCGCGCGTTGCCGTGTTACCGAAGACATATCGGAAAATTTAATATTATAACGATTCGCCACCTTTTTTTGAATATCTTCAATGGTAATTATCCTTTCGTTAGAACGCAGTAAATCTCGTAAAATATTTTGGGTATTTTCTAAAGTTACTTCCCTGCCGACAAGATTAGAATGAGCAATAACTTTATTTAAAGCTCCCTCTAACTCTCTGACATTTGAGATTATTTTAGCAGCTAAAAACTCGATAACATTTTTTGGGATATGAATATTCATTTGTTCAAGCTTGGACTCTAAAATACCGAGGCGCAGCTCATAAGTGGTGCTGTGAACGTCGGCAACAAGCCCCCATCCTAGGCGTGATTTAATTCTATCTTCAATATTATCCAGGTCAGACGGCGATCTATCGCAAGATATCACCATTTGCCGATTATTATCGATCAAAGTATTAAAGGTATGAAAAAATTCCTCTTGCGTACTATCTTTACCGCAGATAAATTGAATATCATCGATCATTAATACGTCAACCGAGCGGAATCTTTCTTTGAAAGCCATAACGTCTTTATTACGGAGTGCCTTAACAAATTGATACATAAATTTTTCCGCCGACATGTATATTACTTTACGGTTCGGATTATTTTGTTTTATATACCAACTAATTGCATGCATTAAATGCGTTTTTCCAAGACCCACCCCACCGTATAAAAAAAGCGGATTCGATTCGGATACCACATTACCGGACTCGGCAACCGCCCTTGCTGCTGCATATGCCAGTTCGTTCGGCGCTCCGACGACAAAATTATCAAATGTAAAACGAATATCTAGCGTTGAAAAAATATTTTCTGAATTAAGGTCGGTTGCTTCCAAATCCGCAAAAGACTTGGCAGGTAACTCCAAAATAGTTTGTTCGGATAACGGTAATTCTTTGGTAATTATTTCTATTGATTTAATCCCTTCGTTATAATGCTGAAATAATTGTAATATAACAATAGAATATTTTGATTTTACCCAATCTCGGATAAAATTTGTCGGCGCGCAAAGTATGACGTTATTTACGGAAAATTCTATAAAATTGATTTTGCTAAACCAACTATTATATAAAGCCTCTCCGTAATATTTATAAAGATCTTGGGCTACATGTCCCCAAACATCTATAAAAACATCTGGTTGTTTTCCTAAAATTATCTGATTTTGATTAGTATTCACTTAAAATTGCCACGGTAAATTATTTTGTTTCCATCCGATATTACGGTTATTTCCTTCAAACCCGTCAATAATATTATAACAATTTTCATAATTCATTTGGGCTATGAAAGTTGCTGCCGAAAACGACCTATGTCCGGAGCGACATAGAAAAAATATATTACTCATCTTATTTTTAATACACGATATAAACCGGGTTTTAAAGTTTTTATTTAACGACATATTAGGAGGTAATTGCCAACTTAAAAAAACGACCTTATTTCGATCCTCTAGATAAGGGACACCTATTTTTTCCCACTCCTGCGGAGTTCTAACGTCTATAAGCATAGCATCTTCATCCACCATAAGTAAGCTATAAGCATCTAAAGAACTTACATTTTTAACGTTCATAATGATATGCTGTTAGTTTTTATAATTTTATGAATGTCAGCCTAATAAGCAAAAACATAGATCGTCATTGCGAGGCGCTGCAGGCCTTGTTGCATGGCTACCAGAATTGTCATTGCGAGCGACTGCAAGGAGTGCGGCAATCTAGAAAATAATAATTTCCATAGCATTTTTTGCTATTTTTTCCTAGATTGCGGCGTCGATGCTAACGCATATCCTCGCAATGACGAATGATGGATTCCCGTTTTCACGGGAATGACATTAAAAACACGATCTACGCAACAATGTCTTTGCAAAAATGTCATCGAGAATTATCTTGGTATTTAATAGTTTTTATAATATTATTATAAAAAATTTTTGCAAGATTAGTTTATGAATAAATTAAATAAAAAAGACTTTCAAAAAAAACTCTATTACCGAAGTAAAAATCGCGGTTGTAGGGAAACGGATTATATACTTAGCAAATTTGCCGAGCAACTTTTATTTGAACTAAACGAAAAAAAACTTAACGAATTTGCTTTAATACTTGATCAAAATGATAATGATCTTTATAATTGGCTTACCGAAAAATCCCCTATTCCCTCTTATTTAAATGCTGAAATAATGAATAAGTTACGCGAATTCTCAAAAAATTAGAAACTAAATAATGTTGACGCAAAAATTTCCGTCGGTAGCAAAAAGCTTCTTTGCTAATCGATATTCTATAAGTAATTCACACAAAAATGTTATTTTACTTGCAAGTAACGAAGAAGACGCAATAAAACTATATAAACAAGCTTTATTTTTCTCTCCTACAAACAATCTACTATATTTTCCTTCTGTGGATACCGTCCCTTATGACCATGTATCACCCAATCAAAATATTTTATCGGCAAGAGCAAATATTTTAACTAAACTGATAACAAACGGTAATAACAATAAGCAAAAGAATATAGTTATTACTCATGCTACTAATCTCTTAAATAAATTACCTCCTCCGGAATTTTTTGTCAAATCATCTTTAAAACTTTATCTTAAGATGAAACTTACCGCTACTTCACTTGCCGATTTCTTAGTACGCAATAGTTTTACTAGAAATGCTAGTGCTATCGATAGCGGTGAATTTGCGGTTAGGGGAGAAATTGTTGATATCATTTTACCGGGACCGATAGCTTACAGGATTAACTTTAGCTGGGATTATATTGAATCGATTAAGGAATTTAATATTGATAGCCAAATCTCTACTATATCTCATACGGCACACACGGAATTAATGATTAGCCCGGCTAGTGAAATAATATTAAATCGAGATACGATAAGTAATTTTAAAGATAATTACTTACGAAATTTCGGCGTGAATCATACTAATACGCCTTTATACGAAGCAATAATGGAGGGGAGGAAATTTCCCGGTTATGAACAGTTATTACCGTTATTCTATGATTCATGCTATAATTTAATCGATTATTTAAGTGACCCTGTCATTATTTTTGATAATCTATCTAAACAAGCTATTTTAGAATTTGAACATAGTTATAATGATTTCTATCAAGCAAGAAGTGAGTCAAATAAGATTAAATTTAATAATTTCTACCCTGCTCTCTCTCCTAAATATTTGTATTTTACTAGTCTAGAGATAACAAGGTTATTAGAACACGAAGATAATATTTTTGTTGTTTCGGAAAATTCCGAGCAGGCCGTCTTAATTGAAAATATAAGCGCTGCTAGTTTTACCGAGAAAAAAACGGTTTTTGATAAATTATTTGAAATAATAACCGCTAATCACTCTAAAATGCCGATAATATGCTGTCCTTCTCTAAGCGGGCTAGAAAGATTAAAAAGTATTATAGGGAGTTACGAATATCAATATAATGAAATAAACAAACTACACGAAGCAAAAATCGGCGTTATAAACCTTGCCCGTATTCCGCTTAACCAAAGCTTTTATACCGAGGAATATTTATTTATTGCAGCTAGCGACATCTTGGAAGAAAAATTAGTTAATAATTCCCCGTCAGATGCAAATCGTAAGCTTAAAAATATTTTGCTGGAACTGGATAATTTAAACGAAGAGGAATTTGTTGTTCACCGAGATCACGGAATAGGGCAGTTTTTAAAAGTCGAGACCTTAGAGGTTAGAGGCAAGGCGCATGATTTCCTAAAAATTTTATATGCCGGTAACGATAAACTATATATTCCGGTTGAAAATATTGAAGTAATAAAAAAATACGGCAATAGCAATGCCGAGCTTGATAAGCTTGGAAGTTCTTCATGGCAAAGAAATAAAGCTAAATTAAAAAATCGTATCAAAGAAATTGCCCTGCAATTATTGCAAATAGCCGCTAAAAGGAAACTTAACCTTTCCGCTGCGGTAGAATTTGATCTTGATGAATACAATAAATTTTGTAATAAATTTCCTTTTACCGAAACCGAAGATCAACTAAATGCCATTAACGACGTTAAAGCTGATTTAAGCTCAGGAATGTTAATGGATAGGCTAATATGCGGCGATGTCGGTTTCGGTAAAACGGAAGTGGCAATGCGTGCTGCCTTTATGGTCGCGAAATCCTTAAATGAACATTTGCCGCAAATTGCGATAATAGTGCCGACAACTATTTTATGCAGCCAACATTATTTAAGATTTGTCGAGAGATTTAAAGATTTAAGACTGAATATCAAGCAGTTATCTAGTGTTATTAACACAAAGGAAGCTAAAATTGTCAGGCAGCAAATCGAAAACGGTGAGATAAATATAATAATCGGTACTCATTCATTATTACATAAAAATATAAAATATCATAACCTCAAATTATTAATAATTGATGAAGAACAACATTTCGGCGTTAGTCAAAAAGAATTTTTAAAAGAGTTAAAGTCTTCCGTACATATTTTGGCAATGTCGGCAACGCCGATTCCGCGAACTTTGCAAATGTCGATGAACGGGCTTAAAGAGCTGAGCATCATAGCCACACCGCCGATGAACAGGTTGGAAGTTCGCACTACAATTATGCCTTTTGATCCCGTTATTGTTAGAGATGCCTTGCTACGTGAGCATTTCCGAGGGGGAAGAAGCTTTTACGTAGTACCGCGAATTAACGACATTCCTGAGGTAGAAAAGCAATTAAAGCAAATTGTGCCGGAATTAAGATATAAAATAGCTCACGGTAAAATGACGCCGAATAAAATCGATGAGACTATGAGTGAATTTTATGCCGGTAAATTTGATATATTAGTCTCAACAACAATAATTGAATCTGGTATTGATATAGCCGACGCAAACACTATGATTATTCATAAAGCAGATATGCTAGGGCTTAGTCAACTATATCAATTAAGGGGAAGAATCGGTCGAAGTAAAGCTAGGGGATATGCATATTTAACGATAGCGGGTAATAAGAAAATAACCAAGCATAGTCTAAGGCGTTTGGAGATTATCCAAAATAGCTGCACGCTGGGTTCAGGCTTTACGATCGCTAGCCATGATATGGATTTGCGAGGATTCGGTAATTTAATCGGCGAAGAGCAATCCGGTCAAATTAAGGAAGTCGGCACGGAGCTTTATCAGGAAATGCTAGAAGAGCAAATAGCTATTTTGAAAAATGAACCGCAGAATTTAGAACAAAATTTCGTACCGACGATAAATTTAGGGTTACCGGTCTTTATCCCCGATGCTTACATATCGGACTGCATGCTTAAACTTGGGTTGTATAGAAGAATAGGCAGCTTAAACGATAATGCGGAAGTAGAAAAATTTAAAGATGAAATGATTGATAGATTCGGTCCAATCCCTGCCGAATTTAATAATTTACTCGATATAGTAAAAATAAAATTAGTATGCCTTAAACTGAATATTGAAAATTTAGATTCCGGCGAACGCGGCTTTGTAATAAGATTTTATAAAAATGCTGATATGGCAGAGAAGATTATAAAATTCGTAAGCCAATACTCGCAGCAAGCTAAAGTTAAACCCGATAATAAATTAGTATTTACCAAAAAATTAACCGATGAAAATATTATTACGGAAACGGGTCAATTGCTGGATAGGCTAACCCGTCATTGCTTGTAAGACATTGCCTGTATGGATAGAAAACGATGTCATTCCCGCCTGCGCGGGAATCCAGAAAAAACACTTTTAAGTCGTCCTGAATTTATTTCAGGATCTACAAAGAGATGCTGAAACAAGTTCAGCATAACATAAGCAAGGCTGGATTTCCGCCTGCGCGGGAATGGACATCGAAAATTCGAGCCATGCAACAACGCCGGTCAAGCCACGGTATGACAATTTCAATAAACAATAATTTATTTACTATATGCCCTACTCTTCATTATTAAAAAAGCTGCAAATATTATTCCGGCAGCATAATATTACCGGCTTATCCGTTAATTCCACTAGCATCAAAGAAAATGAGGCTTTCTTTGCTATTAAGGGAAAAAATTACGACGGTAATAAATTTATTCTCGATGCTTTAAATCAAAAAGCAGGGATTATTATCACCGATAATAATGAAAGCGTAGAATTAAACCCCGCAAAAATAATATATGTAAAAAATGCGCGGATAGCTTTAAGTTTGGCGGCAAAAATCTTTTATCCGAAAGAACCGCCATATTTAATAGCCGTAACCGGTACTAACGGCAAAAGTTCGGTAGTATCATATATTGCACAATTATATTCTTTGCTCGGAAAAAATGCCGCCACTCTCGGCACTCTCGGCGTCGAGTATTTTGGTGATATTAAATCCCCTGAAATTTTAGAGGATACCTCCTCTTTAACTACCCCTGATCCTATAAATTTTAGAAAAATCATTCATAACCTAGCCGAGAATGAAATAGAGTATTTAGCATTTGAAGCTTCTAGCCACGGACTCGATCAGGAAAGGCTATATGGAATAAAAGTTAATGTTGCTTGCTTTACAAGCTTCAGCCAAGATCATTTAGATTATCATCAGACAAAAGATGCTTATTTACTTGCAAAACTAAAATTATTTACCGACAACCTACTACCTTCAGGGTTAGCTGTGTTAAATTCTGATATAGCAGAAATAGAGTTTATTAAAGATTATTTAAACAAACATGATGTTAAATTTATAACTGTTGGTAAAAAAGCCTCAAAAAAAGGAAATTTACAAATTATTAAGACTCTTCAAGCTTTATATAATCAAATTGTTTCTTTTGACTTTAATGGATTAAATTATGCTTTTAATACACATATAATCGGTAGTTTTCAAGCAAGTAATCTGCTCATTGCTACTCTAGCTGTTCATCATACCGGTTTTAATTTTAGAGAAACTATCATGAGCTTAATGAAAATTAGGGCAGTAAAGGGTAGAATGGAGCGAATTGAACGTACTAACATCCTTGTTGATTATGCTCATACTCCCGATGCGTTAGAGAAAGCCTTAAGTGAGCTAAAAAATATTAAATTAAAAGGCAGCCAACTAATTGTAGTTTTTGGCTGCGGCGGTAATAGGGACAAATCTAAAAGGAGCTTAATGGGTGAGATAGCAGCAAGAATTGCCGATAACGTAATTATTACCGACGATAATCCTCGTAATGAAAACCCCGCTTCTATTAGAAAAGAAATTATAAGCGGTATGAGTAAAGCAAACTATATTGAAATAGCTGACAGAGAAGAAGCAATTAAATATGGAATAAACAATTTGCAAACAGATGATATTTTATTAATAGCCGGCAAAGGTCACGAAAATTATCAAATAATCGGCGATAAAAAAATACCTTTTGATGATGCTGAAATTGCAAAAAAGTACGCTCCTCGATGTCATTCCCGCGGAATTTGAAAAAACATTCGGTGTCATCCCGTGGCTTGTCCACGGGATCCAGAAATTTAATAATATAATGAAACAATATTATGTATATATATTAGCTAGCAGACGTAATGGTACATTATATATTGGAGTAACTTCAAATATTATAAAACGTACTTATGAGCATAAGCATAAAATAATCAAAGGATTTTCTTCTAAGTATAACATAAATAAATTAGTTTATTTTGAACAATATGACGATATTATAGCTGCAATTAGTCGTGAAAAATTATTAAAAGAATATAAAAGACAGTGGAAATTAAATTTAATTGAGTCTCAAAATCCAGACTGGGACGATTTATATGAAAAAATTATTTTATAATTTTTTTCTAGATACCGTGGACAAGCCACGGTATGACACTGAATGCTTTTTAAAAGCCGTACAATAACACATAATAGAACTAATATATGATATGGAACTCTGAAACTCTAAGTAAAGCACTCGGTATAATAGCCCCCTCCTCTATTGAGGCTAATGAAGTGCAATTTAATTCTAATGACGTACAACAAGGCGATTTATTCATTGCCCTAAAAGGCAATAGAGACGGGCATGATTACGTAGCTCATGCGATTACGCAAGGCGCAACTGCGGTCATTGTTAACAGAAATATCCCAGGAGTACCAAACCATAAAACTATTATAGTAGATGACACGTTTGATGCTTTGAAAAAGATGGCTGAATATAAAAGGCAAAATTCTAAGGCTGTATTTATCGCTATTACCGGCAGCGTCGGTAAAACTTCTACTAAAGAAGCTCTTAAAATTGTTTTAAGTGCTTTTGATGATGTTTTTGCTAGTAGAGGTAACTTTAACAACTATCTCGGCATACTTCTAAACCTTGCTTCTCTACCTGATACGGTAAGATATGCTATTTTTGAACTGGGCATGAATCATAAAGGAGAGATAAAAGAACTTAGTAAAATAATAAAGCCTGATATCGCAATTATCACTAATATCTCGGAAGCACATTTAGAGTTTTTTGATTCTTTAGAGGAAATTACTAATGCTAAATGCGAGATTTTTGAAGATTTAGTAAAGGACGGAATAGCGATTGTTAATAAGGACACTCAATATTATCATAATATTTTATCAAATCTTACGAAACTATCTATTAGTAACATATATAGCTTCGGTAATTCTAATAACACAAATGCAAAACTAATATCATACAAACATGATGATAATAAAGTTCATTTAGTATATTTAATAAATAATAATAATATAGAGGTAACCATACCTTTTATACCTAAGCATTATGCAGAAAATTTTACCGCAATTCTTTTAGTATCTTATCTGCTTGGTAAAAATTTAGAAAATGCCTCACAGCAGCTTGGCAATATTCCGTTAACTAAAGGTCGCGGGGAAATAGTGACCGTAAAAATCGGTACAAATAATTATCGAGTAATTTGTGATTATTATAATGCTAGCCCCGAATCTATGAAAGCTTCCTTAAGATATTTAAAACTATTTAAAAATGCTAATAAGGTAGCTATAATAGGGGAAATGCTAGAGCTTGGGCAAAATTCTGAGCGGCTACATAAAGATTTAATACCTTATATTACTGATGCTCGTTGCTCTAAAGTTTTTTTAGTCGGCACTCATACTAAATGTATTTACGACTTATTACCAAAAGAAATAACCAAAGCTTATTTTGAAAATGTTGATGCCTTAATAAAAGATTTACCGAATTTATTAGGTAAAGACGAACTTATATTAATAAAAGGCTCAAGAGGTGTTAGGCTTGATAGGATTGTTAATGAAATCTGTAATTAGACAAGTACCGTGCGGCATATTCTATGTCATTCCCGCGCAGGCGAGGCGTTTGTTGCACGGCTCATAATTTACCGTATTATGGTTATTATAAGTACAGTGTCATACCGTGGCTTGACCCACTACTGTACGAACGTTGAAAAAAGGCTGTGTCATGCCGTGACTTGATCACGGCATCCAGGAAAATAAAGCCATATTAGACTTATTTTAGAATCTTTTTATGATATTATAAGCTGGACTGAAGTGGTCGTAGCCACGGAATGACAGAATTTTTACCTCTTTATTTAAACGTTCGTACAGTAGTGGGCTTGACCACGGTATCCAGAAAAAGCCTTAATAAAAAGACGGGATGACAATTTTTCATGTTAACCTAATATAATACATATTTTAAAGGATAACCATGTTATATAATCTTTTACTACCGTATGTGCATAATTCGCACATTGCCAATTTATTTCACTATATTACTTTCCGAAGTAGCTTAGCTATTCTGATTAGCCTAATTTTCTGCTTTCTAATAGGTCCAAGGCTTATTAGATTTTTACATACTTTGCAAAAACACGGGCAACCGATTCGTAGCGACGGTCCTGAATCTCATCAGATGAAAGCCGGCACTCCTACTATGGGCGGGATAATGATTATTTTATCCGTCTGCTTCTCCACTCTATTACTTGCCGATCTTACTAATAAATATATTTGGATATCTATATTTGGCTTTATTAGCTTCGGTATTATCGGCTTTATAGACGATTATGCAAAAATAACCAAAAATAATCATAAGGGAATCAGGAGCAAAAACAAATTTTTACTGCAAATACTTATCAGTTTAATTATATGCATTTCATTACAATATACCGATAACCCCGGAGATAATCAGCTTGCTATTCCATTTTTTAAAAATTTACTTCTTAATCTCGGATATTTTTATATACCGTTTGCGATGTTTGTCATAGTCGGAGCCTCTAATGCAGTTAACCTAACCGACGGTCTTGACGGTCTTGCTACCGTTCCGATAGCACTTACCGCTAGTTCTTTTGCCTTAATAAGTTATTTAGCCGGCAACCATATTTATGCAAATTATTTGCAGATAATGTATATTCCAAATAGCGGAGAACTAACTATTTTTTGCGCTTCCATTGCGGGAGCGAGTCTTGGGTTTTTATGGTTTAATGCACAGCCGGCAGAAGTTTTTATGGGAGATACCGGCAGTTTAAGCCTTGGCGGTGTTCTTGGCGTTATAAGTATCATTACTAAGCATGAATTAGTACTCGGTATCATTGGCGGATTGTTTGTTATTGAAACAATCTCGGTGATTTTGCAAGTATATTACTTTAAGACTACTAACGGCAAGCGAATTTTTAAAATGGCACCGCTGCATCATCATTTTGAAAAAAACGGTTGGGCTGAATCAAAAGTAGTAATAAGATTTTGGATTATTGCCGTCATATTTGCCCTTATCGGCTTATCTTCATTAAAATTACGTTAATAATTAAAATTATTAATATTAAAAATATATTAATATTCCTTGATTATCTATAAAAAAATGTTATAAGGCTTACTTATTATATTAAAGTTTATAAATAGGTTTTTATATGGAAAAAGAAGAGATTATAAAA
Source organism: Rickettsia endosymbiont of Ceutorhynchus obstrictus (assembly GCF_964026565.1). Lineage (NCBI taxonomy): Bacteria > Pseudomonadati > Pseudomonadota > Alphaproteobacteria > Rickettsiales > Rickettsiaceae > Rickettsia > Rickettsia endosymbiont of Ceutorhynchus obstrictus. Next base: position 771,509 of record NZ_OZ032162.1, on the reverse strand, counting down.
AAAGCTTTAACGACAGAGAAAGCAAATTTAGTAGTCGCATTAAACAAGGTAAATGAGCTTCTAGAAACTAATAGACAACTTAATGATTTAAGTAAGATACAAAAAGAAGTAAATATTTTAAAAAAAGAGCAATTTCACTCTCTTCCTTGGTTTAAAAAGTTTATAGAAGTTGTTTCTAACGTAAAATATGTATTTGTCAAAAATGAAGAGCAATTAACAAAAGAAGCAATCCGGCATAGTAATGAGATATTAAGACGCGTTGATAATATATTACACCGAATAGCTGAAAAATCCGCTCCCTTAAAAGAAGTTATGCAAGAAGAGTTCAGAAAGAACTTTGAAACTTTATCATCAAGAAAGGATTTATCAATAGAGCAGCAAGAAAAGCTAAATAAATTAGCAGAAAGTTACAAAGAATCAGCAACCGTGCATTTAACAGAAGCTCTAAAAACTCGTGATAATAACAACCTAGCAAGCCAATTAATATCTTTAAATAATGTAAAAAATAATATAGCTACACTTTTAAAAGAAAACAAACATGTTACAAAACTTGCAGAATTAAAATACGAGCTAGAAAATATTAAATCAGAATTACCTTCTACCTTCTTAGAAAAATTAAGCAAATCTTTTCAAAAAATAAAATATATTTTTGTTAATACTCCGGAACAGGCTTTTCAAGGAAATAAACAAAAAACTATTGAAAAATTAGGACATATTGATACAGCATTAGGGAAGATAAAAAGTAGTTTAAATACAATATTAGAAAATAAAGCAAAATTAGATAGTGAATTAAATAAATTAAGAAAACCGGAATTTGTCCTTACTCAAATAACGGAGATAGAAGAAAAGTTAACTAAACCTATATCTATATATCCACTACAAAATGATGAGCTAAAAGTACCGGATCAAGTAACTCCTCCGACTGTAATCCCGGAGGATATAAAGAATACGCCTAACTTTAATATCCCACTGCCGCCGCCACCGCCTCCTCCGCTACTCCCCACTGCTATTGTTCCTCCTCCTCCGCCGCCTCCTCCACCTTCAGGAGTAGCAAAAGAAACAGAACACAATGAACCGAAACCGTCAGAAAGGCAGGAGTCGGATAGAGATGCATTATTATCACAAATACAACAAGGGATAAAATTAAAGGAGGTAAAAGCACAAATATTACCTAAAAAGCCACAAACGAATAGTAACGTAGATGTTGCAGCGATACTAGCAAGAAGAATTGCACTTTCAGTTTCCGATTCAGAATCGGAAACTGAAAGTGATAGTGATAGTGATTGGGAAAGCGATACTAGCAGCAATAAAAAGAAATCTTTAAAAGCCAAAAGAGAGAGAGACGAGGATAAAGCAAAGCACGGCATCAACCCGGCTTTGCAAAAACAAGCAAAAGAAGCAACAAATCAATTAAAATCTGATAATTCTGCTCAAAATTTAAACCCCCCTACTTCTCGCCTACCTCAACGCAGTAGTAGTCGAGCATAATAATATATGGATAAGTTTTAGCTTAAAAACTTATCCATATTGGGGTTACGTGGCGTTATTGCATGGCTCGAATTTTCGATGTCATTCCCGTGCAAACGAGAATCCGAATTTTTCTTTTGTCATGCTGAACTTGTTTCAGCATCTATTGAAAAATATCCTGAAATAAATTCAGGATGACTTTTTGATACTTTCCTAGATTCCCGCCTGCGCGGGAATGACATAGAGCGTGCTTTAATTATCCATGCAACAATGCCGACTTGACCACGGTATCTAGTCTTTTTATTAAGGTTTTTCCGGATGCCGTGGTCAAGCAACTAGATGACACCGAAACACTTTGCAAAAATTCGAGCCATGCAACAAGGTCGGGTTACATAGATTTCGACATTGCTTTTTCTACTGTCTTTCTTGAACTACAAGGATAATAGTTGTCTTAGAACACGACAAAACCCTAATCAAATAAAATGATACAGCGCAGCCGATACTTAAGAACAAGAATAATAAAGCAAAATTATTTATTGTTTCACTGTGTAATTTTGAAACGATAAAAGTTATTAAGGCTATTAATATATAATATAATGAGCCGAAAATTGAGCCGGCAGTGCCGGTAACTTTGGCATAATCTTCTAAAGCATAACGCAGCGTCATCGGAATTAGAAGATTATGTCCAATCATATGCAACATTATCGGAATGAATATTATTCCTATGACGATATTATTATTAATTTGATTATCCTTTAATAAAAAAGCAGCTATTACTAACATCGTACAACCCAGCAAGCTAAATCCGAGTCCCAAAATCATTATTTTTTTTTCATCTACACGGCGTTTTTTTATTAAATATCTGCCAAATAAGCCGCCAAAAATATTAGCTAAACATAATAAGAACGTTAATTTACCGTAGAAAGAAGGCGACAACCTCATATTCTCAATAAAAATAAAGGGGGCTTCGATAAAAAAACCGTAAGTCATGCCGTTAAATGCCCCGATAATAAAAGCATAAAGCCAGATAATTTTATCCTTTACTACTATTTTAAAAACTTCAAAATATTTACTAGTGTGAGAGATATCCATATACGGATTTGTTTCAGGTAAAATTTTACAATATAAAATAAGTAATAAAGTAACTAAAAAACTTGAAAAGACGAAAACATAGCGCCAGTCGGAATATTCAACAATATAACCGCCGACCGATGAACCGAGTGACGGAATAAATGCCAGCCATACCGATAAGCTAGCATAAACATAAGATAATCTACTTCCTTGATATGAATCTCTTGCCATCGCCTGCCCTATTACGGAGCCGACACTTGCCCCGAAAGCTTGAGCAAAACGTGCAATCATTAGCATCTCTATATTAACTGCTAAGATACAGGCAATAGAGGATATAATGTAAATAAATAGTCCGAAGAGAACTATAGGTCTTCTACCGTAAATGTCCGATAATCTACCTAAGGATAATATACCGAAAGCGAAACCTAAAAAATATAAGGTAGACGTAATTTGTGCCGTATTACCGCTAATATTAAAAAATGCCGAAAGACTAGGCAGCCCTGCGGTATACATTGTTTCCGTGGTAGGAGATAGAACAAATAAACAAAGAAGCATCCAAGGCGGAATTTGCGCGATTATTTTCATAAACTTTATTTTTTATTTCTAGGTCATTGTAAAAAACCTCGTCATTGCGAGGAGGCACAAAGTGCCGACGCAGCAATCTTATGAAATTAGCTGGATTGCTTCGCTTTGCTCGCAATGACAAAGTTTTTATCATTTTCTAGATTGCCGCGCTCCTTTCAGTCGCGGCCTTGTTGTATGGATCGAATTTTTGGTGTCATACCAGCGAAAGCTGGTATCTAACTTTTGTTATATTGTTAAGTGAGATTCCCTCTTTCGAGGGAATGACACCGAGGCGTTTGAAGTATCCACGCATAAATACCTTCTCGCAATGACGAAGAAAAGCCTGGATTCCCGCCTTGAGCAGTGTTGTTGTATGGCTCCAAATTTATAGCAAATCCCACTATGTCATTCCGTGATTTATTCCATAGTACCGGACAGTTTTTGAAAAATCATCGTCATTGCGAGGAAATTACATAGTAATTGACGAAGCAATCCAGTAAAAAATGCTAATTTATAGCATTTTTTTATTATTTTTCTGGATTGCCGCGCAGCCTATATGGCTGCTCGCAATGACGTTTTGACTAACTTTCAAAAACTGTCCGGTACTATAGATTTATTCACGGAATCCAGGAAAATATATAAATAATACCATTATAAATTGCTTTTCTAGATACCGTGGCGGGGCCTCGGTATGACAAATTTGGCATTTTCTGAAGCCTAGCAACAACGCTGCCTTGAGCTAGGAATGACATAAAAGACGACGAGTATTTACACGTTAAACCTAAAATGTACTATATCACCGTCCTGCATTTTATATTCCTTTCCTTCTAATCGCATTCTTCCTACTTCCTTGGCTTTTGCTTCACTACCTAAATTTATATAATCTTCATAGCCGATAACTTCTGCTCTGATAAAACCTTTTTCAAAATCCGTATGAATTATCCCGGCCCCTCTAGGTGCAAGAGTTCCATTTTTGAAAGTCCAGCTATGAGCCTCTTTAGGGCCGATTGTAAAAAAGCTGTTAAGATTTAGCAGATTATATCCTTCTTTAATTACTTTACTTAACCCCGTTTCATCAAGCCCGATATCTTTTAAAAATTCAGTCTTTTCCTCAATGCTTTCAAGAAGTGCAATATCCGCTTCTATTTTTGATGAAATAACGACGCATTTGGCATTTTCCTTTGCTGCTCTATCTAAAACTAATTTTGTTAGTGCGTTACCTCTAGACGCATCTTTTTCAAGAACATTGCAAATATATAAAACCGGCTTAGATGTCAGTAATTGCAACTGTTTTATATTTTCTTGATCATAAATATTATTAAGTATGCGAGCAGGTTTACCGTCAGCTAATACCTTATATATTTCTTTTAATAATTCTACTTGATCTTTTAGTGCCTTATCGCCTGTTTTTAAGCGCTTCTCACTACTAGTTAAACGCTTTTCTACCGATTCTATATCGGCAAGTATTAACTCCGTTTCTATTATTTCCAAATCATGTATCGGGTCTATTTTATCATGAATATGCGTAATATCCTCGTCCTCAAAACAGCGCAGCACATGCAAAATTGCATCTACTTCCCTTATGTGAGCTAGAAATTTATTGCCGAGTCCCTCACCTTTGCTTGCTCCCTTGACAAGCCCTGCAATATCGACGAATTCTATATAAGACGGGATAAGTTTTGCAGAACCGGCAAGACTTGCCAATTTCTGTAGACGGTCATCCGGTACTGAAACTATACCGCTATTCGGCTCAATAGTACAAAACGGATAATTCGCCGCATCTGCTGCTTTGCTCGCCGTTAGTGCATTAAATAACGTCGACTTACCGACATTCGGCAACCCAACAATTCCACATTTTAGTGTCATAAATCTTTCCTTAAAGAATATAGTATAGAATCTTTCTCATAGCCATGTCTGGTAAATTCAACTTTATAGCCTAATTTTTCATAAAATGGTTTTGCCTGCCAGTCCATAGTGATCAAATGAATAAAATTACAGCCTCGTTCACGTGCTAAATCCTCAGCTTTTTCTATTAGTAAAGTACCATAATTCCGATCCCTTATATCTTCATTTACAAAGAGTGAACGAATATAAAACCGTCCCCAAGAACTCATACCGCTAATTCCTGCAATAAAGTTTTTATCCTTATCAAAACACGAAAAGGAAAAAGATTTAATATCTCCTTCTAAACCCTTTTTCTCTCTAGCATCTTTGTTAAAAGCCTCAATAATTATAGATTCATGATTTTTATCCATTTCATCGGCATAGACAATTTCAAACGGTAATTCTTTTTTCATAGTCCCTATGTTTTTTAAAAATTAGATGCTTCAACGTTATTTTCACATGGCATTATTGCGTGGATAAGTTAAAGCGTACTCTATGTCATTCCCGCGCAGGAATGACATCATATTTTAGTTTTAAATTCTTCTAATTTACCTTCTAACAGCAAATCAAAATTATTAGTTATTTTATCTATCGCTTGTTCGACTATATTATACTCAGCCTTAAAAAAATTATGAAGCACATAATCGGCTACTTCTTCACTATTTTCCGGTCTGCCTATCCCGATTCTTATACGATGGTAATTATTACCTATAGCTTGGTCTAACGATTTTAAGCCGTTATGCCCGCCGTTACCTCCACCTTGTTTACATTTCACTCTCCCGACGACTAAATCTATATCGTCATGAATAACATAAATATTTTCAAGTTTTATATTATAGTAAGATTTAATTAGTGCCGCCGCATTACCGGACAAATTCATATAAGTCATCGGCTTTATCAGCAATAACTTGTGAATTCCTACATTTCCTTCGGCAATTTCGGCATTAAATTTTTTCTTCAAAGAAAATGATAATTGATAATATTTTGCTAATTCATCAATAGCTATAAACCCGATATTATGTCTTGTATTTTGATATTTTATTCCCGGATTACCAAGACCTATAACAAGAATCATAATATTACCTTGAATAAAAAGAGACTATAATTTGATTGATGTGAATCTATGCGGGGTTGATAAAGGAAATATAATAAAGTTTATTGCGTGGATAGAGAAATGGTCTCAATGTCATGCCGTGGTCAAGCCCACTACTGTACGAACGTTGAAAAAAGGCTGTGTCATGCCGTGACTTGATCACGGCATCCAGGAAAATAAAGCCATATTAGACTTATTTTGAATCTTTTTATGATATTATAAGCTGGATTCCGTGGTCGTAGCCACGGAATGACAGAATTTTTACCTCTTTATTTAAACGTTCGTACAGTAGTGGGTCAAGCCCGGAAGTGTATGAACGTTGTTACATGACTCTTAAAAAGCCCTCGATGTCATTCCTGCAAAAGCAGGAATCCAGCCTTACTTATGTCATGCTGAACTTGTTTCAGCATCTCTTGTAGTAGATCCTGAAATAAATTCAGGATGACTATATTTTCCTAGATTCCCGCTTTCGCGGGAATGACATCGAGAACGTTCGTACAGTAGTGGGTCAAGCCACGGTATGACACCATATATTACTTCGCCGCAGCTTCAGTAGTAGCCTCTTCTGCGTCGGCTTTTCCTCTACGCCCTATTATCGTTGCAAGGACAAATTCTTTTTTAGTAGCAAATCGGCATCCTTCAGGCAAATTTACGCTTGAAGATTTTATAGAAGTAGCAATCGGCATATTAGTTACGTCAATAGTTATACTTCGCGGAATATTATTAACGTCACATAACATAGGAACGGTTCTTTTTATTATATTAAAATACCCTCCCCTTTTAACTCCAAGTGCTCTTTCTTTCCCTTCATATATTACCGGTACTGCCATTTTTTGAGTTTTTTCTTCTAAAAACACAAAATCAACATGGCGTACTATATCCGTAACAGGATGCAACTCTATAGCCTTTGGCAGTACTTTATATTTTGTTTTTCCTAATACAATATTGATTAACCCGGATATAAAAGCCGGTTTTCTATAATATTTTGTTATTTCTTTCTCTTCAATTGAAATAGCAACGGGCGTTTTATTTGCGCCGTAAATAATAGCAGGGACTCTGCCTGTTCTTCTTAATGCTCTTGCTGCGCCTGTACCGAATTCTGCTCGAACTTCTGCGGCAAGTTCTAGTATCTCACTCATCTTAATATACTCTCCTTAAGCCTTTAAACTTTAAAGCAAGTAATATTAACCTCAAATTCCTAAAAATTCAAGTTCTAATTATTATTTTTTACTTTTTAGATGTCATTCCAGTGAAAATGGAGCGTTGTTGCATGGCTCGATAAAGCAGCAGTATGTCATTCCTGCGCAGGCAGGAATCCAGAAAAATTATAGTCATCCTGAATTTATTTCAGGATCTACTAAAAAATATGCTGAAACAAGTTCAGCTTGACAAAGTTAGAAAGCCTGGATTCCCGCCTGCGCGGGAATGACATCGGTAGTAGCCGATAATCTATTCTATACCTAAATATTTATGCGTCTGCAAGGATAAGCGATGTCCTGATTCTAAAGCAAGCTCAACGGCTAACTTATTATTATCGGCATTAAGTTTTGGGTCGTTTTGGTCCATCGGTTGGATAAAAACCGGTATGTTATAACTAGTTTGACCGACTTCCTCTATATGATTATATTCCATAATATTTTTAGCAACTATAAATTTCATTGCACTAATAGAGGGTAATAAATCTTCTCTTATTTTAGAATAGCCGTTTTTTCCGGCTTTCGGCGAACAAACTACCGATATTTCTTTCGGCAAAGGACGGTATAACGTACCGTTAGTCTCAATTTGCACTTGAAAACTCTCTTCTAACAATTTTCGACATAATAATTCAATAGGTTGACGAAGCGGCTCCCCGCCGGTAATCACCGTTAGCTTAATTGATTTTTTTGCGTATGAATTTTTACTAAGAGAGATAACCTCATTTATAATATCATCGGTATTTATTAAGCTATATTCCTCAAAGTCCGTATCACAAAAATTGCAAGCAAGGTTGCATCCTCCGAGTCTTATAAAGATAGCCGGAACCCCGACAAAAATCCCTTCCCCTTGAATAGTTTTAAAAATTGCCTTAACTTCTAATTTTGTCCCGTCACCGTGTAAAATTCCTCTTTTAGGATTTTCTCCAAACATTTGTCTCTTATGAATAAATGATTTATGAGCTACATTATAGCACAAAACTTAAAAAATATCTTGCAATAATTGATGAATAATATTATTGTTCACGTTACTATACTGCTCGTATTTTGAAAATTGAATTTTATTTTGAAGGGTGAGCCAATGGATAACCAAAGGATGGGAGCGTACAAATAGTACGTGAGTACACGAATCCCTAATAAAATGTAAAGAGCAATTTTTGAAAGATTAAGTAGTATCATCGGTAACGTGGCTTTGGTATGCCTATATTTACCGACAAAATCTTAAAATACCAATTTAAAGGAATAATCATGCCTAAATTAAAAACAAAATCCGCTGTAAAAAAGCGTTTTAAACTTACTGCTAGCGGTAAAGTTATCGCATCCCAAGCAGGTAAAAAACATTTTATGCGTCGTCGTACTAAAGCTCAACTTCGTAACCTTCGAGGTACTACAATTCTTTGTGCTCAAGATGGATATAATGTAAAAAAATATTTTCTTCCATACGGCATTAATTAATTAGGAGCTAAAAAATGACACGCGCAAAATCAGGAAAAATTTCAAAAAATCGTCATAAAAAAATCCTCAAACTTGCAAAAGGCTATAGAGGTCGAGCTAATAGTTGTTTTAGAGTAGCCGTTGAAAAAGTAGAAAAAGCCCTTAGTTATGCTTATAGAGATCGTAGAAATCGTAAGCGTGATTTTAGAGGCTTATGGATTCAAAGAATAAATGCAGCAGTTCGTGAGCATGGTTTGGTATATTCGCAGTTTGTCGGAGGTCTTAAAAAGGCCGAAATTGATATTGACCGTAAAGTACTTGCAGAACTAGCCGTAAATAACAGTGAAGGTTTCGCTCATATCGTTGAGCAAGTAAAAGCTCATATATAATTATAAATAATTATATATTAAAAATCATTATTACGAGGAGATGCTTTAGCATCGACGCGGAGCGTTGTTGCATGGCTCAAAAGCGTTGCAAAAAAAAACATCGTCATTGCGAGGAGGCACATCGTACCGACGCGGCAATCCGGTCTTTGTCATGCTGAACAAGTTTTGCGCATCTTTTGAGAAATATCCTGAAATAAATTCAGGATGACTCTATAATTTTTCCGGATTCCCGCCTTTAGCCATAACTGTCCGAAGTTGAAAAATTAAGATTATTAAATAGTACTTTTTTTGCCGTTAATGCTAAAAATACTACTATTTTGATATATAATAGAGTGAAAAACCCAAACAGTTTCTCTATTTATTTTTCAACTTCGGACAGCTGTGGCCTTTAGCTAGAATGACATACTGCTGCTTTTATCGAGCCATGCAACAACGCCTTTGGTCGCTCGCAATGACGTTTAAGGTATCCACGCTGGCATTGCCGCCTCGCAATGACGGTAGACAACTCTTCAACTTATACCTATATACAACACTATTTACTTTGCTGTCTTTTTTGTTTCGGCTGTGCTTTAATAGCTGAAGGAAGCATAGAACCGTTTTCTATATAACTTGTTAGCTCCTCTGTAATAATAAATATTTTTGATTTTTTATCTTCCGGTATATCAAGAGTTTTTAGTAACTTTTTAAGCTTACTTATTGATTTTAATCCTTCACTTGCCGGTGTATATTTATTACCGGTAGTATTTATTAACTTTTCCCCAACATCTTTTGCTTTTAATTGCACTTCTGTCGGTATATTAGCAGTAAATTCATCTCCTTCTATATTTTTATACTTATTAGTTATTTCTTTTCCTATCTCTTTTAAGCTTTTTGTAGAAATTTTATACCGTTTTATCCCGATAAAATTAGCTATTTTTGTAAAAAAGGTTTTTTTATTATTTAATTCTTGAGAAATTTTATTTATTAATTCGGCTTTATTTTTTTCCAAGTTATTAGAAGAAATATTTTCTAATAGAGAAGATAGATTATTAATAATTTTCTTACGCTGCTTATCATCTATAAATATTTCATTTTCTGCTTTTAATTTTTTTATTGATTTGTCAATTATAGAATCTTCCTTAATATTCATTTGTTCATTAGTTTGCCGTACAGCCTTCTTTGAAACTTCAGACTCGATTAACTGCTTAGTATATTTTCCTTTAGGCTCTGCTATTTCCCCTTCTATTTGAGCAGCTTCTGACAGGTCTAGTTTCTTATATGCTTCATCTTCTCTTACTATAGGAGCATATAATATAAAATTAATACTTTGTGCTATTCTGCTATCTAATGAATCTTTTGAATCTCTTTTATTATAAAAATTTTTTTGTAGTGTAGCATAATGATCCAAAATAGCAGGCGGTATATCTTCCGGCTTTAACGGTTCTAAGTTACCTTTGGCATCAAATTTAGCTTTCATGCCGGAACGCATTGCTTCAAATGCTAATAATTCCTGAAAAATTTTAGTATCAGGGGTACGACATACAAAATTCGGATCATTATTAGACGCAAGCGTAGCAGCATTTACCATTACTGCATGATTTAACTTATGCAAAGCATCATCACTTAAATTTGCAGTTAAAACTTCAATAAAAACTTTTCTTTCTTTTGCTTTTACACCGAAAGTATTTTTAAGCTTTATTAAATCATTGTCCGTTACTTCTCCTGCAACTATTCTATTTATTATTTCTTTTTCTATCATAACTTTTACTCACCTTTTATTTGCATAGTTTTAAGCTTTAGTATTTCAAAATAACTTAATCCTTACATAAATTAAAGAAAATAGCTAAAATATAATAAAGAAAAATTTTTCAATAAACTTTCTTACTTCTATATCTTATATAAAAACAAGTATTTAAGCTCCTTCGCTTCCGAAGTAAATAAAATCATCTTCTCCTAACATTACTATTCCACTATCATTCAGATTTTGTTCTATGCTACCGGTTACCGAATCAGGCAACTCTTTAGAAACTTTCTCCTTCTTACCTTGCTCCCTATACTCTTCTAATGTCTTTCCTCTTATAACACGTTGCATTAATCCCTCAATTACCTTATCAGGTAATACTTTAGGAACTCCTTCAGCAGCTTCCTTATAGACTTCTTCAGAAACTTCCACCTGTTTAGTATAATTAATAATTTCCGTTTCTATATCTTCTAGTTTTTTGGTAGCAATTTTATAATATTTTGACGAAAATATATTAATTTTTTTTGAAAAATTAGTTTTATTATCTTCTAATTCCCGGGAGATTATACTTGTTAATTTTTCTTTTTCTTCTATTAACTGAAGGTTATCAATCTTTGCTAAACAAGAAGACAATTTAATAAGAATTTTTTCTTTCTGTTGATTATCTACAAGAAACTTTTCTTCTAATTTTTCTATTGAGTCCACAATTATTGATTCAGGAGTTATTTTAAGTTCATTTCCGATTCCTTTAATAATTTTATCAGTTATAGATTTAATTTCTGTCTTATCTTTATTTATTGTATTAATTTGAAAAACAGTTTTTCTTGGGGCTTTCTCTATATACTGTGAAATTCTTGATTTGCTTAACTCTTGAATATAACTACCATCGATTTTTTGAATTTCTTTCTCCAAAATAGCTTGAGCTGCTGGGTTTAATAGCTTTGTATAATTAGTATTTTCTCTTACAATAGGACCGTACATCATAAAATTAATACTTTGCGCTATTCTGCTATCTAATGAATCTTTTGCATCTCTTTTATTATAAAAATTTTCTTTTAATGTAGCATAATGATCCAAAATAGCAGGCGGTATATCTTCCGGCTTTAACGGTTCTAATTTACTATTTACATCAAATTTTGCTATCATACCATGACGTTTTGCTTCCAACACTAATAATTCCTGAAAAATTTTATCCTGAGTTTCACGACAGTAAAAAACATGGTCATGATCAGGTACAAGAATATGGGCATTTTCCATTACGGCATGATTTAACTTGTACAAAATATCATCATCTAGAATTTCATTTAAAGCCTTAACAAAAGCTTTTCTTTCTTTTTCTTTTGGTTTTGTACCAAAAACATTTTTAAACTCTATTAAATCCTCTTTAGTTGCCTCTCCTGCAACTATGTTACTAATTATATTTCGTGTTAACACCACCATTTCCTCGTTTTTTATTAAAATAGAATTTTGCACTATATAAGGTTAAAAAAAATTAACAACTTTTTTATAATGTTTCTTAAAAAATAATTTAATCTTGTGGAGAAATTTGCAGAGGATGGCGCATAAGAGCCTTTTTTAGATGATTGGTTTGGATGTGAGTATATATTTGCGTGGTGCTGATATCGGCATGACCGAGCAATTCTTGAATAACTCGGAGATCTGCTCCGCCTTCAAGTAGGTGACTGGCAAAACTATGGCGTAAAACATGGGGAGAAATATTCTCAGGGTTAAGCCCTGCTTTTATTGCCGCTTGTTTTAGAAGAATAGCAAAATTTTGCCTAGTCATATAGCCGCTACTAGACGCCGAAGGAAATAAATAAACTATATTTTTAGGATATTTTTTATTGATAAAAATATCTCTAATTTTCAAATATTCTGTAATACTTGCAATAGCTTGCTCGTTTATTACTATCATTCTTTCCTTGTTACCTTTCCCCAACACCGAAAATATTTTTTTCACGTTAGAGGAAAGTTTGTTAATTAAAATATCATTTAATTTAAGGCTAACAAGTTCGGAAACACGTAGACCGCTTGCATATAGCAAATGAATCATTGCCTTAAGCCGTAAGCCTTCGGGAGTTTGATTGTTTTCGCAATAGTCAAGTAAAGTTTTGATCTCTAGAATTGATAAGGTAGAAGGGAGTTTATCCTGATATTTCGGTAAGTCTACCATCAAAACAGGATTATAATTTGTATGGTTTTCACTAATTAAAAATTCGTAATAGCTTTTGATAGTGGATATTTTTCTATTAATTGACCGAGCTTGCAAGCCGTTAGTTGCTAAATATTCAATCCAATCCCTAACATTCTCGATACTAGTATTTAATTCTAATATTTTTTGCTGAGACAAAAAGGCTTGAAAATCCAGTAAATCACGTTTATAGCTAAGTAAGGAATTTTTTGATATTCCCCGCTCGGCTAACATCATTTCGAGAAACTGCTCGATAAATTCCATAATATACTACTCAATTAACCGGAAGAGTTGTGGTTTATGTCATGCCTGCATCCTTGATGCCATTCCTAGCTGCGGCAGGCATTGTTGCATGGCTCGAATTTTCGATGTCATTCCCCAAACCCCATTATGTCATTCCCGCGTAGGCGGGAATCTAGAAAATACTTTTTAAGTCATCCTGAATTTATTTCAGGATCTTTTTCAATAGATGCTGAAACAAGTTCAGCATGACAAAGAAAAGTCTTGATTCCCCCCTGCGCGGGAATGACACCCTTTTTATGGCAATTTCTTATCCATGCAAAACGCCGCGCATATGCACTACTGTACGAACGTTTAAATAAAGAGGTAAAAATTCTGTCATTCCGTGGCTACGACCACGGAATCCAGCTTATAATATCATAAAAAGATTCTAAAATAAGTCTAATATGGCTTTATTTTCCTGGATGCCGTGATCAAGTCACGGCATGACACAGCCTTTTTTCAACGTTCGTACAGTAGTGCGCGCATATGCGGGAATGACATCAAAAAGTAGGAAAGTAATAACATTAAAACCAACCCTTCATTTACCGACAGTATATATTTATCTTCGTATGGAGGCCAGGGCCGGAATCGAACCGGCGCATAGAAGATTTGCAGTCAACCGCATTACCACTTTGCTACCTAGCCTAAAGTCCTTGGAATTTTAGACAGTTTTGAGTAAAAAAGCAACAATTTTGTGGTTATACTGATAAACAAAATCCTTGATGCCATACCCGCCTGCGCATGGGTGTCAACTTAAGGAGCAAAAACGTAAGCCGTCATTGCGAGATGGTTAAAATCGCTTAAAACTTGTCATACCGAGGCCCCTCCTCGCAAGGACGTTTAACGATCCACGCAACAATGCCAGAGTGGGTAGACGAAGTTCAACTTGAAAAAGAGCAAGGCGCCTCGGAGCTTTTGACCGCAGCGTATACTAAATACGTGAGGATCAAAAGCGAGAAGTAACGTAGCCAATTTTTCAAGTTCAACGAGTATACCAGCTAAAACTCTCTAATCCTTGCCGGCGGTTTTAATGATAATTCTTTGACAAAATTTAAGAACTGACTAACGGAATCTACTATATCGTCATTTTTTACATGCGGGAAATATAATAATTCTTTTAAAATTATATTATTAAGCGCTGATTGTTTAGGTAGTAAAACCTTAGAAGATTGAAATAACGACACTATTGACGCGAATCTGGTAATTTTATCGAGTCGTGGTTTTATGCCGATTATGCGCATATTATCGTTATTGAGGCGTAAGTCTTGAATGATCTGCTGCCCGCTGGCTTTATCTTCAATTAATATAAATCTTGGGCTATATTGCTCTGCTAATCTCTCTACTAATTTTTTAAGTTCAGGATAGGTAAGTTTTTTTCTGGTCATTGAAATAAGGTAATATTTTTTATCTAAAATCCCCCAGATAGTGCAAACACTATAATCGGAATTTTCTGAAATTTTAATTGCCGTATCCCAACTTTGAATAAAATAATCAAATTTTTCCGGCAAATTTTCATAAAAACTAACATCTTCAATATTGAGTAATGAAGAATTTTTAGGAAGCGGTCGCTGCAAATATTGCGCTGAATAATTATAGCTACCTATTTCCTGCTCTAACCCACTTAAAAGATTACGAGAATCTTTAAAATTATCTAATAAACCCCCGTTAAGATATTGATATTCTTTTATTTGACCATTAACTAGTAATTTAAAAAAATAATCTTTATCGGCAATAGCCGGAATTTTTAAATGATGCCAGGAATCAGAATTCATAAGGAGATGCCCGACTAAATCCTCCTCATGTAATCTTTGCATAACTAACACTATCGAGCCGGTACTTCTATTATTTAATCTACTTACAAAAACCTGTTCAAACCATTCAATTACTTTTTTACGTATTTTATAAGAATTTATTTGGCTAGGATTATGAGGGTCATCAATAATTAATATATCGCCGCCCTCACCCGTAGCCGAACCACCGACGGAAGTAGCAAATCTAAAACCGTTTGCATTCGTTAAAAATTTACTTTTTTGATTATGTTCTTTACTTAAAACAGTATCGGGGAAAAGCTGTTTATACCAATCGGCAGATAAAATAAACCGACAATCTAAAGAATGCTTGATGCTTAATATCTGGGAATAGCTAGCAACCATAATCCTTTTAGTAGGATCGTGTCCTAATATCCAAGCCGGCCAAGCAACACTTACGCATACAGATTTCAAAGACCTTGGCGGTATATTAATTATTAAACGGTTAATATCACCGTTTTGCACCGCTAGCAAATAATCGCTTATCAATTCGATATGCCAATTTAATCGATAATCTATACCGGGATTGATAGTATTAAAAACCTTAATTATGAAACTATGAAAATCTTGACGTAAAATAGCATATAGTAATTCCTTTGAGTAAGCCATTGATATTTATGTTTTATTTATATTTGCAAGTACAAGATTAAGTATATTTAAAGTCGTGTCGATGTCATTCCCGCGCAGGCGGGAATGACATACAATATGTAACATTGATTACTAATTTTAAATTACTCTGAAGCAGATTAACATAAAACTTTGTTGTGATTAATCGGCAATGCTATATAATTCTTAAAAAATATATTGCGACCTATGATATTACCTAAAATTATTTTAGTTTTTGCTATCCTGCTAGGCTTTACTAGCTTATCACAGGCAGAAAATACAAATATTGACATAGAATCGTTTTCTACCACCGAAGACATCGAAAATAATGACAGAGATAGTGATTTCCTCCCTATTATCAAAAATAACTCGGCTAGTTTTGAGAATATTGAGCTTAATAATAGTGCTGAATTAAAAAATTATCGGCAGGGCAAAATTATTGCCTTAAACAAAATTACCGCTACTTCTCGTGAATTAATTTTTAAAGTCGGTGAAGAACAATATTTCGGTAATATAAAAATCAAGCTCCATAAATGCCTAAAAAATCTTGATCCGTATAAGGAAGATAATTATTTATTATTAACAATTACCGAATATAAAATTGATGAAGACCCGATATTACTTTTTCAAGGATGGATGACTTCTGCAAGTATTTCACTCTCTACCTTTGAACATCCGATTTATGAAATTTTCGCCAAAAATTGTCTATAAGTATTTGATATGCATTATTATTTAATTTCCGGTCTAATATTTTTAATTCCCGTTATCGGTATGATAGGCGGATTATCCGTAGCTGCTACCATACCGATTTTGTTAATGATTTTCTTATTTTCTATAAAAGATAGGATCACTTTACGCTTTTTATTTTCTACTTACAAAACAGAATTATTATTTGCTAGTTGGTGTTTATTATCATGTATATTCGCAATTAACCCTATAAACAGCTTACTTACTTTTTTACAAGTTTTTTCGGTTTTACTGCTAGGCTTTACGACTAGTAATTACATAGATACGTCTATATTTTTTCAAAATGACCGAAATATTAAATGCTATCTTATAAGCGGAGTTATTGTCGCAATAATTTTATTTTTTATTGAATATCTGACTAACGGCCTGCTAACTAAAGCTTTCCGTGCTATTTTTCAATCTTCTTCCTCACAATTTTTTAACCTTTATATGTTAGATCGCGGTTGTGCGTTACTATCAATTACCGCGTGGATAATAATAACAATCTTAATTTATTATAAAAAGCCTATTATTTCTTTATTATTTTATGTATTAGTGCTGTATTTATTATTTATTTCCGACAGCTTAGCAAGTTTTTTAGGTTTTCTAATCGGCGGGTTAACATTTTCGGTTAGCAAAATAACCCAAAAAATATTAACCGGAGAAATATTTTTTAGATTGATAAGTATAGGCTTAATAGCCGGTTCATTATCAATTCCGATAATTGCCGGCAATATAAATCCTAGATATATATCAGAAAAATATGCATCGTCTATTCAGGAGTCAGCACAACATCGTCTGTTTATTTGGCATTTTGTTGCAAATAAAATTGCAGAAAAACCGATTTTCGGTTACGGTTTTGCATCTTCAAAATATATAGAAGTAAAAGATAGTGAAATAATTAAACATAATGGGATAGAATGGCATCCCCTACCTTTGCACCCTCATAATAACATACTACAAGTTATTCTTGAGACGGGTTTAATCGGACTAATATTATTTTTAGCTTTAATTTATAAATATCTTAAACAAATTAGTAATTTAACACGGCAAAATAATAATTGTCAAAATTATCAATCTATTTCTTATGCCTGCTTTATAAATTATTATTTTATCGGAATGGTTTCTTATAGTATTTGGCAAGTATGGTGGGTAGCAGTTGGTATTTGGGCATTGATTTTAATGAAGTTATTAGTTAAATCCGATATAATAATTGATAATTAATTTTGGTTGATATAATCTAGGAAAATAAAGAATTCATAGATGTCATTCCCGCGTAGGCGGAGCGTTGTTGCATGGCTCGGTTTTATTCCGTCATTGCGAGGAGAAACGTAGTTTCGACGCGGCAATCTAGAGAAAAAATAGTAAAAAATGCTATGAAATTTATATTTTTTAGATTGCCGCAGCCACTTCGTGGCTTCGCAATGACGATTTTGTTGTTAATTTTCGAGCCATACAACAACACTCGAAAGAGGGAATGACATAAAACCGGCTTTAATTGCTCCTACTTTATACTTTTATAGGAACAACATCAAAAAAATACAAACATAATGTGGCAAGAATCAAAAATTTTACAGGAATATTTACCGATTAGTGTTTTTTTCGGCATTGCGGTATTAATATCTAGCTTAATAATGATTTTGCCGAATTTATTAGCTACTAAGAAGTATAATAAAGACAAATTAGAACCTTATGAATGCGGCTTTGAGCCTTTTAGCGACGCGAGAGCTAAATTTGATATACGTTTTTATTTAGTCGCCATTTTATTTATTATTTTTGATCTTGAAGTTACGTTTTTAATCCCCTGGGCTATTACTCTCGGAAAAATCGGTAAAATAGGCTTCTTTTCAATGATGTTTTTTCTCTTTGTCCTTATTATCGGTTTTATATATGAGTGGAAGAAAGGCGCTCTGGAGTGGGAATGATTATACTCATAAATGAAGCGTTGTTATACCGTGGTCAAGTCACGGGGCGACAGTCCTTAATCCTTGAAATACGAACGTATATAAAGTAGATATAATTATATGAAAAATAATTTTCAAGCAGAGAACGAATTAATTAATGATGAGCTTTCTAATCGAGGTTTTTTGTTAACTACAGTTGATGATTTAGTCGGCTGGGCAAGGGCAAATTCTTTATGGCCGATGACTTTCGGGCTTGCATGCTGCGCGGTTGAGATGATGCAGGCAGCAGCGAGCCGCTACGATATGGATCGTTTCGGGATGTTATTTAGACCAAGCCCTCGCCAATCCGATTTAATGATAGTAGCAGGCACGCTAACTAACAAAATGGCACCGGCATTACGCAAAGTATATGATCAAATGGCTGAACCTAAATGGGTTTTATCTATGGGAAGCTGCGCTAACGGCGGCGGGTATTATCATTTTTCATATGCGGTAGTGCGCGGTTGTGATCGAATCGTACCGGTTGATGTATATGTTCCGGGTTGCCCGCCGACCGCTGAAGCTTTAATTTACGGATTATTGCAATTACAAAAGAAAATTAAGCGTTCCACAGGCTTTAAATATGACGGCAGGAAATATGAGTGATCCGGCAAAAATTATCAATAAATTTATATCTGCACATAATATTAAAGCAACTCCCATAGAGATAACGGGTTTTATTAGTTATCAAATAGAAGCGGATAATTTATTATTATTTCTTACTTTTTTAAAGGAGTCGGAAGATTTACGTTTTACTATCTTAACTGATTTATTCGGTGCAGATTTTCCGGAGCGTGATAGAAGATTTGAAGTAGTTTATAGTTTACTAAGTTTGAAATTAAATAAGCGTTTATTGTTAAAAATTGCCGTTAGCGAGAATGAAACTTTGCCCTCTATAACCGGGGTGTTTAATGCTGCTTGTTGGTATGAGCGTGAAGCTTACGATATGTTCGGGATAAATTTCACGGATAGCCATGATATGCGACGCATCTTAACCGATTACGGGTTTGAAGGACATCCGTTACGTAAAGATTTCCCATTAACAGGTTATACACAAGTTAAATATGATGAAGCTTTACAAAAAGTGGTATACGAACCCGTCAAGCTTGATATAGAATATCGAGAATTTGATTTTTCTTCACCTTGGCAAGGTCCGAGTTACGTGTTACCGGGTGATGAGAAGGCTGGGAAGTAATGTGGTGCCTGCAACGTCATTGCGAGGAGGGACATAGTCCCGACGTGGCAATCCAGGAAAAATTATGAAACAACCGACTGTATATATTATTGCTAATAAACGAAATGGTACTATTTACGTAGGAGTAACTTCTAATCTTATCAAACGTATATATGAACACAAAAATAATACAACTAATGGGTTTAGTAAAAAATATGATTGTAAAATACTAGTATTTTATGAAATTCATGAAACTATGGACTCTGCAATAACTAGAGAAAAACAAATTAAATCAGGCTCAAGAGAAAAAAAGCTTAATTTAATTGAGCAAATGAATGTAAATTGGAAAGATTTATATGATGAAATTATTTAACTGGATTGCCGCGTCGCCTACGGCTCCTCGCAATGACGGCTACTATGACTAACAACTCTAAAACTATAACTCTAAATCTCGGTCCGCAGCATCCAGCGACTCATGGAGTATTGCGGCTAATTTTAGAAATGGACGGCGAAGTAGTAAATTTAGCCGATCCACATATCGGTTTGCTACATCGCGGTACCGAAAAGTTAATCGAGCATAAAACATATCTGCAAGCCATACCTTATTTTGATCGGCTGGATTATGTATCCCCGATGTGTCAGGAGCACGCTTTTGCTCTAGCTGTTGAGTCATTGCTAGGCTGTGATGTACCACGGCGTGCACAGTTTATTAGAGTTATGTTTTCGGAGCTTACCAGAATTCTAAACCATACTTTAAATATCGGTAGTCAAGCGTTAGACGTTGGCGCTACTACCCCTTTATTATGGCTGTTTGAAGAACGTGAGAAAATTATGGAATTTTACGAGCGTGTTTCAGGTTCTCGCATGCATGCCAATTATTTTAGACCGGGCGGCGTTGCGCAGGATTTACCGGATGGCTTATTAGAGGATATCGCCATTTTTATAGAACAGTTCCCTACCCACTTGCAAGACGTAGAAACATTGCTAAATAATAATAGATTATGGAAGCAAAGATTAGTCGATATCGGCGTTGTTTCACAGAAAGAAGCTATGGATTGGGGGTTTTCCGGTCCAATGCTTAGAGGGTCAGGAATTGCTTGGGATTTACGAAAATCAAATTCTTACGATGTTTATGATGAAATGGATTTTGACGTACCGGTAGGCAAGTCCGGTGATTGTTATGATCGATATTTAGTTCGTGTTGAAGAAATATATCAATCGTTAAGAATAATTAAGCAATGCATTGAAAAAATGCCGCAAGGTGAAGTTAAAACTACCGATCATAAAATCACCCCGCCGACGCGCGCAAAAATGAAAGAATCTATGGAAGCAATGATCCATCATTTTAAGCTTTATACCGAAGGCTATGACGTACCGAAGGGAGAAACTTACAAAGCAGTAGAAGCTCCGAAAGGCGAGTTTGGCGTATATTTATATTCCGACGGTAGTAACAAACCTTATCGATGCCGAATTAAAGCACCCGGCTTTGCACATCTACAAGGACTTGATTTTATGGCAAAAGGTCATTTAATGGCTGATATAGTGGCTATTATCGCCACGCTTGATATTGTGTTTGGAGAAATTGACAGATAACCTTGTCATACCGTGGCGGGGCCAGCGTTGTTGCATGGATCGAAAAATAGCAAAATGTCATACCGTGGCTTGACCACGGTATCTCGTAAAGCAATCTGTGATAGTATATTTCACGAGATCCCGCGATCAAGTCTATAGTACCGGACAGTTTTTGAAAAATCATCGTCATTGCGAGGAAATTACATAGTAATTGACGAAGCAATCCAGTAAAAAATGCTAATTTATAGCATTTTTTTATTATTTTTCTGGATTGCCGCGCAGCCTATATGGCTGCTCGCAATGACGTTTTGACTAACTTTCAAAAACTGTCCGGTACTATGGATCAAGTCACGGGATGACAGAAGAAATATCGATCCATACAACAATGCCGGCGGGGCCACGGTATGACATCAAATGCATTTATTTAAAAATATGACTACAAAAATTACAAATTTTACATTCGATAAGAAAAACTCGAAGCTGGCAGCGGATATTATTAAAAAATATCCGGCGGAAGGCAAAAGAAGCGCCATTCTACCGCTGCTTGACCTTGCACAACGTCAAATGGGCGGCTGGCTTCCGACGGCTACTATAGAATATGTAGCAAACTTACTGGATATGCCATATATGCGAGCTTATGAGGTAGCAAGCTTCTATACTATGTTTAATTTAAAGCCTGTAGGTAAGTATCATATTCAAATATGTACTACTACGCCCTGCTGGCTTCGCGGTAGCGATGAAATAGTTAAAGCTTGTGAGCAAACACTAAAAATTAAATGCGGTGAAGTAAGTAGCGATAAAAAATTTAGTTTAGTAGAAATAGAATGTTTAGGTGCTTGCGTAAATGCCCCTGTCGTGCAAATTAACGATGACTATTTTGAGGATTTAACAAACGAAAGCATAGTTGAAATAATTAATAAAATGAAAGATAGTGACTAGTATTTTACTATTAATAATCAAATTTTATCAATATTTTATATCGCCGTTACTCGGTAATAATTGTCGTTTTTACCCTTCTTGCTCGGAATATGCCAAAGATGCAATAATAATACACGGAAATTTCAAAGGGTTATGGCTAGTTTTCAAAAGAATA
Source organism: Rickettsia endosymbiont of Ceutorhynchus obstrictus (assembly GCF_964026565.1). Classification (NCBI taxonomy): domain Bacteria; kingdom Pseudomonadati; phylum Pseudomonadota; class Alphaproteobacteria; order Rickettsiales; family Rickettsiaceae; genus Rickettsia; species Rickettsia endosymbiont of Ceutorhynchus obstrictus. The sequence goes on along the minus strand of NZ_OZ032162.1, from coordinate 749,299 downwards.
ATTAAATGCCATCCTTTTTGTCAAGGCGGTTATGATCCTGTACCTCTGGGCAATGACGATATCTCATGAATAACAATCTAATCCCCTTAACTCGAGATTTTTTCGCTCGTGATACTAATATAGTAAGCCAAGAATTACTTGGGAAATTATTATATTTTCAAGGAAAAAAAGCTATTATTACCGAAACGGAAAGCTATATCGGTCAGGATGACCCTGCTTGTCATGCTGCAAGAGGACGCACGAAAAGAACCGATATAATGTTTGGCTCTGCCGGATTTAGTTATGTATATCTAATTTACGGCATGTATTACTGCCTAAATTTCGTAACTGAAATAGAAGGCTTCCCTGCTGCAGTATTAATAAGAGGAACACATGTTATTTCTCCTGAAAATCAATATCTGAACGGTCCGGGTAAATTATGTCGATATTTAGGGATAAATATTTCTCATAATAAATGTGATATTATCAATAATAATGAATTTTTTGTTAGTGATATAGGACTCAAAACTTCCTTTTCTATAACCCCCCGTATCGGGATTACTAAAGGCATAGATAAATTATGGCGTTACGTTATTAAAGAACCTCTTGATTTAAGAAAATTCTAGACTTAACTCCTAATAAGTTATACTAATTAGGAATTAACTCCTGATTAGTGAGCATAATATGTATAATAGATATTTAAAATTACATTTAGAAAAGAAACAAACAGCTTTTCTGTGGGGAGCAAGGAAAGTAGGAAAATCAACTTATTTAAAAAATCTATATCCTGAATCAGTATATTATGATTTATTAAAAACTGATTTGCAATTCAAATATCTAAAACAACCATCCATGTTTCGGGAAGAAATCTTAGCATTAGATACACAAAAACTTACTTTTCCTATAATAGTTGATGAAGTACAAAAAGTACCAGCCCTACTTGATGAAATTCATTGGCTTATAGAAAATACGGATAGCTATTTCATTTTGTGCGGTTCAAGTAGTAGAAAATTACGATCATACGGGACAAATTTACTTGGCGGTAGAGCTATAAAATATAATTTTTATCCGTTAGTATATCCGGAAATAAAAGAAGAATTTAATCTTTTAAGGATATTTAATCATGGTTTAATCCCATTACATTTTATCAATAATAACCCACGTAAATTACTTAAAGCATATGTAGAAGACTATCTAACTAATGAAATACGTGCTGAAGGATTAGTACGCAATATTACCGCATTTAGTAGATTTATGGATAGCACGGCCTTTTCTCACGGAGAGTTATTGAATTATTCTAATATTGCTCGTGATTGCTATATTGATGCCAAAACGGTTAAAGAATATTATCAAATACTTATTGATACGTTGGTTGGATATTTGATTTACCCATACACAAAAAAAGTTAATCGAGAAATTATATCGTCAACGCCTAAATTTTATTTTTTTGATGTAGGAATAGCAAGTAATATCACGGAAAATAATTTTGATGATCTAAAAGGTGCAGCAGCAGGTAAAGCACTCGAACATTATGTGTTTACGGAATTAAAAGCGTATATAAATTTAAATGATCTAGATCATCGTATAAATTACTGGCGTACTAAAACAGGTTTAGAAGTTGATTTTATAATTAGCACTATAAAAGGCAAACCGCTACCGATTGAAGTAAAAATATCTTCAAATTTACATAAAAGCGAACTTCGAGGAATGAAAGCTTTTATGGAAGAACACAAGCTTGATAAAGGTTATATTATCTGCTTAGAAGAAACGCCAAGAAAAATATATTTAGAAACTCAGGAAATTAATATATTACCTATCAAAGAATTTTTAAAGAGATTATGGAAAGGTGACATTTTTTAATTCTAGCTTCTGGGAACATTCCTTATTAAATTTTTTTATTATATCAGTTGTCAAATAGTACCACATATGGTACACTGTTATAATGCTTAATATACCAAAAACTCTTGTTGTAAAATTTTATCAATCTATAACTAAAAAAGAACCGGTGCGTGATTGGTTACTTGAACTAGAACCTAATGATTGTAAAACTATCGGTACAGACATCAAAACTATCGAGTATTCTTGGCCAATTGGAATGCCTATATGTAAACCTCTAGGCAAAGGAATGTACGAAGTAAGATCAAATTTAACGGATGGCAAGATAGGAAGAGTAATTTTTTGTATAGTAAGTAATAAGATGATCCTTTTACATGGATTTATCAAAAAAACTCAAAAAATACCTGATAAAGAACTAGATTTAGCATATAAAAGAAAAAAAGAGATAGAATTATGAATACACTTAATCAGAACGGTATTGGTTCTAATTTTGATGATTTTCTCAACGAAATTGGAATATTAGAAGAAGTTACAGCAATAGCTCATAAACGTATTCTTGCTAATCAAATAAAGCAAGTGATGGAGCAAAAGCATATAACAAAACTGGAAATGGCTAAAAAAATGGAAACCAGCAGAACAGCTATAGATAGGCTTTTAAATCCTAATAACCCAAATGTTACTCTTGATACCCTTGATCGTGCTGCTATAGCGTTAGGAATGAGGTTAAATATTTCTTTAATCTAATTTCTTTTTAACCCTAGGTGTTTAATTTCCTTCACAAAATCTAATACGATCTACTTGAAATAAATTTAATAAGTGAAGAAAGGTAATCTTTATAAATATTTTGCTGTGTGATTTGTGTTAATAATTTATTAGCCTCTTCCTCTAAAATATTTAAATAATCTAAAATTTGCTGTTTGATATTATTTTTTATTATTAAATCTTGTATTTCTTTAAATTCATCATTGGTGCGTTTATCCGCTTTAATCATATTTTCAAGTTTTAGCTTTCCCGCTTCATCTAATTTTTCATATAAAAAAATCAGCGGCAGCGTAACTTTTCCTTCTAAAAAATCATCACCGATATTTTTCCCGACCTGCTTACTATTGCCTAAATAATCAAGTAAATCATCGATGATTTGGAATATATTACCTAACAATTTACCGAAATTTTGCATTACGGTATAGACAGAAACAGATTGCCCTGCAATAATAGCCCCGACAGCACAAGAAGCACCGAATAACTCTGCAGTTTTTGAGCGGACTATTTCATGATATTCTTCTTTTGTAATAATTCGGTGCTCATTCAGTTTTACCAGCTGCGCTACTTCTCCTTCGGAAATAATTGCCGAAGCTTTTGCCAAAATTTCCATGGCGGGGATAGAGCCAGAAGCTACCATTAGCTTAAAAGATTGACTAAAAAGAAAGTCACCGACTAAAATACTCGTTTTGCTTCCCCAAATAACATTTGCCGTAGGCTTAAATCTTCTCATAGTACTATCATCAACTACATCATCGTGTAGCAACGTCGCAGTATGGATAAACTCCACGGCACTGGCGAGTTTTATATGATCCTCGCCTTGATAATCAAATATTTTACTAGTTAAAATAGTCAGAAGCGGACGTATTCTTTTTCCTCCTGCCTCTAATAAATATTTTCCGACGCATTCAATTAACTCCTCATCACTTTTTAAGCAATTAATAATAAGGTTATTTAATTTAACGATCTCATCTTTTAAATCATGCTGTATTTTTTCTATAATATCCAATTTTCAAACCTTATTTTATAATTTCTTGTTATGTTATTCCCGTTTTCAGGCGTTGTTGCATGGCTCAAGAAAATAGTGATTTTTGACCATTTTTGCAAAGCAAACCGGTGTCAAGCCGGCGTTGTTGCGTGGGTACCCTAAACATCCTCGGTGTCATTCCCTCGAAAGAGGGAATCTACTTAACAATATAACAAAAGTTAGATACCAGCTTTCGCTGGTATGACACCAAAAAATTCGATTCATACAACAAGGTTTTCAGTCGTTCGCAATGACGTTTGGGGTATCCATGCAACAATGCTGAACTAGAATGACATCGAAGATGCTTTATTTTATAATTTCTTGCCAAAGATTTTTATCAATTTCTTGAAACTCCGGCAGCATTAATTGTTCTAATATCTTTTGATGTTTATTAAAATCAGGTATTAACTCCTGCATTTTTTCTTTTATATTATCTCCCGGCTCAACTTTTTCCACCGCACTTTTGTATAAAGATAAATAATATAACGGCATAATGTTGTTTATATCGTCAATCTTTCCTATTTTAGAATTATTTGAATTAGCTAAATCTAATTCATACTCAAAGCTTATATCAGTTGAGTTTGAATTTGGATGATCCGAGATAGTTCTTAAAAAGGCTTTTAAAGCATCTTTATATACCGCTCTGCTTTCATCAGAAAAATCCTTAAATCTTCCTAAATTGTAAAAATATGGACCTATAATATCTATTATTTTGAGGTAATTATTAAATATTATTATACCTTTACTTGCAGATTTTTTAAGTATATTTACCGTAGTTTCATTAGTTAAATTAAAACCAGAACTACCAGAAAATAAACTTAAATTATTTATTTGTGCTCTAGTTACTCGATTTAATTCCGTAACTAAATCCACATCTAAGGTAAATGTATATACTCGATTTTCAAGAGGGGTAAAATCAAACTTATCTTTATTGTTAATAATATATACTAGTTCTTCGTTGGTATTGTCGAGTTTGGCAAGCTTTAACAAATATGCCTGCTTATTATTATAGGTTTTTATAGTATTTAATAATCTTTCTATAAAACCTTGATTTAATTTAATTTTTGAATCAATTTTAAGAGCAATGTTATTATTACCTAAATCCTCCAGTTTACCCTTATATAATAAGCTTGCAGAACCTTCGTAACTATCGCTTACAATTTTAGCGTAATCTATTTTAATTTCTAAATCTTTAGCTAAATCATTAAAATTTGTTGCTTTAGTCTCAATATAAAATTTACTATCAAAAGTAAATTTTTCAGGCCAGGCAAATCTATATAATAACAATCCGGCGGGTATGGTTCTATTCTCAAGGTTACTTTCAGATATCTTAGTTGCATAAGTAATATCTAGCTTTTGCGGTAGGTTCTCCAAAAAATCTTCTTTATCTAAATAATATTTACTTTTATCAAACGCTAAAGAAAATAACGTATAATCTTCATCATAAAGCTTTTGATTATCGATTAAATCAAATATCTCTACTTTATTAGAGCGAAATTTAAAAATTTCTATTAAATTAATAATTTCAAATAGATCTTTTTTTTGCCAAAGTATTTTAAATAATTTTAAATTTAATGGAATTTTAGCCGATAAAATACTCTCTTTATTATTAAATTTTACGCCGAAACCTCTTTCTACCGGTTTATGCCGTCCTATTGCCTCCCCTCTAAAAGACAGGAATAAATGCTGCGCTAGTAAATCATACCCAATATGAATAGGAGAATTAAATTCAACTTTTCTGGTACTACTTTCTTCCGACAAATTAATTATAGCAATAGCAAATTTAAAAGGAAAACCGTACGGTCTAACTTTAGAAAATTTAATAAAATACTGCTCATTATTATTAAATATTTTTGCATCAATATAGCGGTTAGAATATTGTTGATTGATCGAATTTGATAAAGAAATAAGAATAGCAAACCATATCCCGCTATATATTAATATAATCGTCGCAGCTATAATTAATACTAACTTAAGTTTTTTTTTCATTGATATAACATTTTATATATAATGCTCATACTCGTCATTACAAGCGACTATAGGCGTTGTTGCATGGCTTGATAAAGTAACCGTATGTCATTCCCCGCTTTCGCGGGAAGGCATTGTTGCGTAGATCAAAAAACGCATTCAGTGTCATACCGTGGCTTGTCCACGGTATCCAGAAAAAACCTTAATCAAAAGACTGGATGCCGTGATCAAGTCACGGCATGACACCGCACGCTTTGCAAAAATTTGATCCACGCAACAATGCCTCACAGGAATGACATATTGACGCTTTTAATCAAGCCACGTAACAATATTACTTACACAATTTCATATATTCTTGATTTAGCTTTACTATATCCCATACCCATAAGGCGACTATAACAATAAACACTATTAATAAATAGAATATTATTGAGTCAAAAGTAGCACTTGGAATTATTATAAATATTAAGGATTGAGTGAATGCCCCGAGAGACTTACCGAATTTAGTCCCAATTACTTCAACGGCAGCTTTTCCTTTAGTCCTAAGCTCTAAAGATAAGGGAATATAAGCCATCTCTTTTGTGGAATCGAATAACGAATATTTTGCCGATTTACTTAATATATTTTGTATTCCGCCGACCAATACTGCCGCATATAAAAGATTAATATTTTCTACAACCGAGCCTATTTCCTCTAAGAAGATTATAAAGATAAAAAATAAAAAACCGGTGACGAATAACATCAGCGGCGTTAATAAAGCGGCGATAAGCCAGCTAAGCCGTCTTAGGATATTACTACCGATTACCATAAAAGTAACGCAGGATAATCCCATCCAAATATTAAATCTGCCCATAAAATGAACGTAATCTATCGTATTCGGATAGAGTTCCTTTACTTTGGCTTTCCAAGGACCCTCTACAATGTTAATGAGCAATCCGTAACAAATTATCAATAATGCTATACGCCCGATATATTTTGAATGAATTATTAATTTTATACTTTCTCTTACCGAAAGTGAGGTTTTTGTTTTAGCTGTTACTTTTTTTAAATCAAGTGTACTTATAGCATCGGTTAAAATAAACCGATTAATTACCTTAAATAATATCATTGCCGTTATGCCGGCTACGACGATTATCGACATGACGGGTTTTAACATTGCTTCCGATCGGTACTCTAAAGTAAAAGGATCAGGTAATAGATCAAAATCTATTACTTCTTTTATCTCCGAGAAAGCAATTAAGACATTTCCTGCAAGTATAAGACCGATATTTCCAACCATTCCAAGGACCGGATAAAATCTTTTTGCTTTACCGGTATCAAAAATATGATTAGCAAATTGCCAAAACATTAAATTAATAACTACCGCACTCCATAACTCGGAGAAAATATACATTACGGCATAGCTCCACTTACCGGCTATTTTGATAAACCATTGAAAATTAGGGTAAGAAAGAATTAAGCGATTTATTAATTCAGGATTTGGATGATAAAAATCTTGATTGGGGAAAATAATATAAGCAAATATTAAGAAAAATAATAAAAAACAACTAACTATAAGATAAAAGATATACTCGAAATTAAACTTATTACTAAGCTTAACATAAGCAATAGTAAAAATAACACATGAAGGTAGAACTAACCATAATTTTAGGAAGCTGATAACTTCCGCACCCATAGCGGGAACTACCAGCGCATCTTTAATGGAGCGAAGTGCGCCGAAATTAAAAAGTATACAAAGCATCATTAAGGCCATAGGCAAAAAAAGCTTTAGCTCTTCTTTCTCTATCGGCCAAATAATTTCTTGAATTTTATTAAAAGCGGTTTTTGGCAGTAACATTATTTATACTGAGACCTTTGCATAAAATAGAATAAACTTTTAAATCGCCTAATGGGTAAAGTCAATAAAAATAGCCAGGTTGTTATACTGAAATATCTTTCCATGGGGTTATTTCTCTATATTGCCAGTAATTTTTTACATTTTCACTTAATTTATCTCGGTTAGTTTTCCATAATTCTTGCATTTTAGGAGTCCACGGCTTCGGACCTGCATAATGTGTTATAAAATACGAAAAATAAGGATTTACATCATCAAAATAGGTAGAAAAATTCCATCTTATCGACAAAGGATAAATATAACCATGAAATGCAATATTAAATAAATCTTGATCAGGAAAAGAAAAATTACATTTTGAGTCATTTAAAGTTTTTGATAAAAAAACACCGACTTTTTTCTTTTTCATGTTTTTTAAATTTAAAAATATGACACCGCTATTTTTATAAGAATAAATCATATTGTTATGACATTTAAGATTAATATTACTTTTACAATGAGCTAAACTTAAGTCCATAGCTCCGGCAGCAATATAATTATCCATATCTATTTTTTTAAGAGAATTTAAGTCATGCAACACTACTATATCGGCATCAAGATACAATATAGAATCTAAATCCGGAAAAATTTGATCAAGATACAAACGGTAAATTACCAGCAACGGCCAATCAGAGGAGAATTTTATCTTCTTTTGTATCCAATCTTTATTTATTAAGTTTTCCGGAAAATTAATAAAATCTATTGAATAATTTTTTATGTATTGCATAGCAGATAATTTTGCTTTTGATTCTGTAGAAACCTGATCGTTAGGACCCATAACTATATGAAATCTATAAAAACTATCTAAATCTGAATTAAGTAGAGCGGAGGCAATAACCACACCTGCATGAGATGCAAATTTATCATTAATAGTTAATGCTATATCAAGAACGTTATCTTGTTTAATTTTCGTGATTTTAATAGTTTTTTGTAATTCTTCCGTAGCAAGCATATAATTATGATCGGGAATTTCCTCATTAAACGATGATCTACCGAATAAATGAATTAAGCTAAGCCTATATAAACATTTTGCCGTAAGAGGCGGAATATCAAGCGAAATTAGACTATTTAAAAAAGGAATTTCATCTTTTGCATAACCTGTATAATATTTTGTAAAATCAAGATCACTTTCTAAACCTAATAACTCTTTTACTTCTTTTTCATATCCTTTAACGATTAGTTTTACTAAATTAATTGCCCCCGTTTCCGTATAAATAACATCTAAACCGTAACTACCGTTTTTTATGGCTTTATATATCTCTACTAAGGTAGAGTTTTCATTTGCATATAAACGAAGTAAACAGTCATATCCTTTGGCTACTTCTAACCTGTCTATTCCGTCTTCTACATGAAAAAAACATATCTTTTCTAGTTTTTCTCTCTCTGGCTTACTTAAAGTTTTATTAGCTAATTGCTCAAGAGAAAAATCAAAATTTAATTGATTTTCACGGATAAGGCTATAAAATTTCATATAGCTATAGCTAGTAATATCCCGTGCATGACTAAAATCTCGATGCATTTTAATATTACTTACGAAGAAACCAATTACTATTATTATTAAAATAAACACCGTTACTAATAACAGCAGAGTAAGGAATTTATAACTAAAAATTTTTTTAAGGCTTATAATTAGGCTCATCAAAATATTTTCATAATAAAAAATAAAATATAGCAACTAATAAATAATAAAGCAATCTTCTTGCCGGGGTAACTTTATTATTATATTGTGACTTTTTTTATATATCTAAATTTACTTATGTTAAGCAATTCTCGATTATTCCTTGCCTGGTTATTTGGGTTTATCAGCGGTTTTGCTATAATGATTAGCGGCAATACTTTGAATTATTGGCTTGCTAAAGAAAATATCGATTTACAAACCATCGGTATACTTTCTTTTATACTCCTTCCTTATTCTATTAATTTTCTATGGGCGCCGATTTTTGATACCGTAAAACTGGGGCGATTAAATAAAATATTAGGTCATCGGTTATCATGGATTTATCTTATCGGGATTCTTTTAGCATTTGCTATATTTATTTTAAGTTTTCTAAATCCTACTAAAAATTTACTATTATTTGCCTTAGTAGCGTTGATCATTTCTTTTTTAAGTTCAGCGCAAGATACTATTTTGAGTGCATTCAGAACGGAAATAATAATAAAAGAAGCTCAAGGAACTGCTTCAGGAATATATATATTCGGTTATCGAATCGGGATGTTATTCTCAGGGTCGGGAGCTATTTATTTATCTAGTTATTTAACATTCAATGAAATATATAAAATTTTTGCCGTATCAATAGTTATTTATTTAGTTCCTCTTATTTTCTTTACTAAATATTTTAACGTTATAGCAAATAATATTTCCATTCCTTCAACAAATTATTCTACTGGCGTTGGTAATTTTATATTGAGCATATTAAAACCTATCGGGTCACTTTCTTTTATTACTTTAATAATAATCTTTCTAATCTTATATAGGTTACCCGATAATTTTATTAACGTTATGATCAATCCATTCTTGATTCACCTAGGTTATAATAACCTTGAAATAGCTAGCGCCGGCAAATTTCTAGGAGTAATAGGGGCTATAATTGGGGGATTAATAGCAAGTTTTATAATGCAAAAAAAGAATATCTTAGATAGTATATTTCTATTCGGTGTTATTCACTCGCTGGCTCATATTTTGTTTATTGCATTAGAAATATACGGCAAAAATCTTTCCTTATTATTTATTACGATAGCAATAGAAAGTATCACGGGCGGCATGGCAATGACGGCATATATTGCTTTTATTTCTTCTCTTTGTCACGGTAAGTTTAGAGCTACTCAATACTCATTTTTTTCTGCGATGATGGGATTCTCAAGAGCAATCTTCCCGACTATTTCAGGCTATATAGTAGTAAATTTCGGTTGGCAAAATTTCTTTGCTTTTACTACTATTATTACTATTCCTTCCTTATTAGCGGCATTAAAAATAAAAAACCGGTTTTTGAGAAAATAGACCTCTTGCATAACGTAGCTAATAAAGAGGAATTTGAAGGAAACACGAAGCGCAGAACCACAGCGTACACGCAAGTAACGTGAGGATCCGAGCATCGGATTGACGTACAAATTACCTTTAGAAGCAAGTTATGCAAGACGTCTTAAATAACTTGCGTACTTATATAAGTATATATATATCTAATTACATATGTTTATGGACATTATAAATTATTCGGAGCTTCGTAGTAATCTTGCAAAAATTCTAGATAAGGTAAATGACGATCATACTCCTATAACTATAACTCGGCAAAAGGGAAAGCCTGCAGTAATAATATCTTTAGAGGATTTTAAATCATACGAAGAAACTGCTTATTTAATGGCAAGCCCTAAAAATGCTAAGCGTTTAAACCAATCTATAAGAGAAATAGAATTGTTGCGTGGATAGGTTACAGCATGTTCTATGTCATTCCCGCGCAGGCGGGAATCCAGAAAAATTATAGTCATCCTGAATTTATTTCAGGATCTATTATCTATTACAAAAAGATGCTGAAACAAGTTCAGCATGACAAAAAAAGTCTAGATTCCCGCTTTCGCGGGAATGACATCGAAAATTTGAACCCTACAATAATGCTGCACAAATAATATTCAATTCAATTCACTTAATTCTCCTCTTGCAAATAATTTAATTTGAAAATTAACAAAATCGTAATTAACGTTAGGGTTTGCAGCGGCAAATTTGTTCGCTTTGATTAATAACTCTAGATCGCGTGCTAAATCGGCAAAGAAAAACTGTATTTCCCCGCTTTGCTTCATGCCGAGAATTTCACCGCCGCCACGAAGTTTTAAGTCCTGTTCCGCTATATAAAATCCATCGTTAGTTGACTTCATTATTTCAAATCTTTCGCGTGCTACTTTACTTAATCTTTTTGGATTATATAATAATATACAGTAAGAGAGGATTGATCCCCGCCCTACTCTTCCTCTTAATTGATGAAGCTGGGCTAAACCGAATTGCTCAGCATTTTCTATAACAATTAAAGTGGCTTCCGGTACGTCAATCCCTACTTCGATAACGGTAGTTGCCACTAATAATTTAATTTGCCCTTCTTTAAATTGCCTCATTACCGCATCTTTTTGATCATTTTTCATTTTACCGTGAATAATGCCGGCTATTTTAGGATAGACCAAATCAATCGCAGCGAAACGACTCATCACATCGGTAAGCGGGATAATATTTTCTTCTATTTTAAGCTCTTTATCGTTTTGATCGATTAAAGGACATATCCAGTAAATTCTTTCACCTAGGGTAAGTTTTTTATTTAATACTTCTATTATATTTTCTATTCTACTAGTCGGCATAACATTAGTGGTAATAGCTAGCCGATTTTTGGGCTTGCTAGTCAATTTTGAGATAGCCATATCACCAAAGACCGTCAGCGCAAGGCTTCGAGGGATCGGCGTTGCCGTCATAACTAACACGTCGGGATTTGCGCCTTTATTTATTAGATTCAAACGCTGCTGCACCCCGAACTTATGTTGTTCGTCTATAACGATATAGCCAAGATTTTTAAAACTTACCTTTTCTTGAAATAAAGCATGCGTACCGATTAATATGTCAATCTCACCATTTTCAAGCTGAGACATAACATTTTTTCTGGTAACACCTAATATTTTACCGGTCAAAAGAGCAACTTTTATATCAGTATTTTTTAAAGCTTTAACAAAAAACTCATAATGCTGATTAGCAAGCAAATCTGTTGGCGCCATAAGAGTTGCTTGAAACTTTGCTCCTACCGCATTTACGATAGTAAGCAGAGCTACTAAGGTCTTACCCGCTCCGACGTCGCCTTGTAATAGTCTCATCATTTCAAATGAAGAACTTTGATCTTGCTCTATTTCTTCTATAACTTTTTGTTGCCCCTGTGTTAATTCAAATCCTAATTCGTCTAATACGGATTGCTGTATAACTGCAGCTTTGCTAAAACTATTGCCGCGCTTTAACTGAATTTGTTTACGGATATTGTAGAGAGATATTTGATTAGCGATAAGCTCTTTAGCGGCTAATCTTTTTATAGCTTTTTCTATAATATTTGTTTCATTTTCATTTCCGTTTACTTCAGTGTCATCCCCGCGCCCCGTTATGTCATTCCTGCGAAGGCGGGAATCCAGTCCGTCATGCTGAACTTGTTTCAGCATCTCATTAGATTCTGAAGTAAATTTAGGATGACTAGAAGCGTTTTCCGGATTCCCGCCTTCGCGGGAATGACATAATGAAGCGTAGGAATTACATAATGAGGCATCAAAGGAATATTGAACATGAAGAGTTTTTAAATCCGTCAATAATGATTCTATATATTCTACTATTTCCGTATTAGTTCCTAGCTTTAGCTTAGTGCATTTCTCTTCAAATATATCAATTAACTTTAATATGTAAGAATAAATTTGTTTATTATTAATCCCGAACGTTAAGGGATAAATCGGTTCTATTGCTCCTTCAAATTTAGGATTATAAATAAATTCTGGATGGGAAATTTGCACATAATGATCAAAAAACTGTACCTTACCGCTAATTGTGTGAGTAGTACCGACTTTTAATTTATTAAAAATAAAAGGCGGTAATTTATGAAAAAATACCATTAATAAAGAACCGGTATCATTAGCTGCCGTAATCTTTAACGGCTGATGTTTTTTTATCGGTAAAAATATTTTTTCGATTGTTACCTTAGTTTGAATTAACTGTCCTTCTTTCACCTCGTATAAATTCGGCGAGATTATTTTCACCTGCCATGAAATCGGACGATAAAATAATAAATCCCGCACGGTTATTATACCGAGCCTTTTAAAAGCTTTGATTACATCCTCATTAATGTTAAGCAATGAGCCGACTGAAGCAAATAAAAACTTTTCTATGCTGGTTAACATAATTCTAAAACATCTTCCTATAAATCATATAAGAATATAAGATAATTTTAAAATTATTTCCAGTAGCTTTAGTTAAATACTTGACAACTAAGGTAGCGATCTTTAAATTTGTTTATATTCTGTTAGGTAAGAATTTAAGGAGTAATATCAGAAGATGTCATTCCCGCGTAGGCGGGAATCTAGAAAAATAATAGTCATGCTGAACTTGTTTCAGCATCTCTTTTAATATATCCTGAAATAAATTCAGGATGACGTATAGAATGGATTCCCGCTTTCGCGGGAATGACATCGAAAATTCGAGCCATGCAACAAAGCTAATGCCGTGCCGGAATGACATCAGAAATTACGAAAACCTACCACAAACAACTTTTAAATTAATTACAATTTATGAATAAAATTTATCCCTCTTCCGAGTTAGCGCTAGAAGGCTTGCTTTACGACGGTATGACGATTATGGCAGGAGGCTTCGGCCTTTGCGGTATTCCGGAAAATTTGATAAATGCGTTGCTTAAAAGCAAAGTGCAGAATTTAACCGTTATTAGCAATAATTGCGGGGTGGATAATTTCGGTCTTGGGCTGTTACTCCAAACTAGACAGATAAAAAAAATGATTTCCTCGTATGTCGGCGAGAATAAAATTTTTGAACAACAATATTTAGATAAGACATTAGAGCTTGAACTTAACCCGCAAGGAACGCTAGCCGAAAGAATTAGAGCCGGCGGCAACGGTATTCCGGCTTTTTACACCAAAACCGGTATCGGGACAATAGTAGAAGAAAACAAAAAAGTAGGTGAGTTTAACGGTGAAAAATACTTGATGGAAACCGCGCTTTTTGCCGATCTTGCTATTATCAAAGGCTTTAAAGCCGATAAAAGCGGTAACGTAATATATAATAAGACGGCAAGAAATTTTAATCCTATAATGGCAGGAGCCGCTAAAGTCACTGTTTGTGAAGTAGAAGAAATAGTTGAAATAGGCGAACTTGATCCCAATAATATTCATACCCCCAATATTTTCGTACAGAGATTGGTTTTAGGAGAAAAATATGAGAAGCGTATAGAACAATTAACAACTCGATCAAAATAGGGATAAAAATGGCTTGGAGTAAAGAACAAATTTATCAAATAACCGCCGAACTTGAACTTAAAGAAGGCTTATATGTTAATCTCGGAATAGGTATGCCGACCTACGTCGCCAACTATATCCCTAAAGGGGTAAATGTTGTATTTCAAAGCGAAAACGGCATGCTAGGTATGGGACCGTTTCCTTATGCAGGTGAAGAAGATCCTGACTTAATTAATGCCGGCAAACAAACTATTACTGCTTTGCCGGAAAGTAGTTATTTTGATAGCGCGTTTTCATTCGGCATGATTAGAGGCTCTCACGTTGACTTAACTATTTTGGGAGCAATGCAAGTGTCACAAAAAGGCGATATCGCTAATTGGACTATCCCCGGCAAAATGGTAAAAGGCATGGGCGGTGCTATGGATTTGGTGGCTAATACCAAAAGGGTCGTCGTGATAATGGAGCATACGGCAAGAGACGGCGGCATTAAATTACTAAAAGAATGCAGTTTTCCCTTGACGGGGACCAAGGTAGTTAGCAGAGTAATAACCGACCTTGGAATTTTTGATGTTGATAAAGATGAAATGTTACTAACCACAATAGCACCGGAAGTAACGCTCGACGAGATTAAAGCAAAAACCGAAGCAGAATTTAAAGTAGCACTATAGGGGAATTTAATTGTTTTTCAGAATATCATTCCTAGCTAAAAAGGGCGTTGTTGCATGGCTCTAAAAAAGTGCTATATGTCATATTCCCGCGAAGGCGGAATCTAGTCTTGTCATGCTGAACTTGTTTCAGCATCTCATTAATAGATCCTGAAATAAATTCAGGATGACTATAATTTTTCTAGATTCCCGCCTGCGCGGGAATGACATACGGCACTTTTTTAGAGCCATGCAACAACACCGCTAAAAAGACGCATATCTTAAAACACGAATTTAGGATAAATTCTTATCCTAAATCGGCGTTTAAAGAGTAGGAAAATTCTATCCAACCTCTCTCTAACTATATTTACCGAACATTTCTTTATTTTTTATTTGCCAAAGTGCCGCAAACAACAATCCAACAGTAAACATTTGGAGGAAAAGTATCGCCTCACCAAGCGCAGGAGAGAGTAACGTAATAATAGGTTGAAGTAATACCGGCACGCCACTAGCAAACATCACTAATCTTACACAGGTTTTCATTGGGGATTTAGGACCGAATAAATTAGTTAAAACGTAAACTAATAAAATTATAAAACTTTTTTCAAATAAAAAAGTAACAAACCAAAAAAGAATTATAATCGGCATCCCTATATAAATAAAGACGGTCGGAATGCTAGCTAAACTATCTGCACAATATTTTTTTATTATCTCAGGAGTTAAAGCTTTTTGACTTGGATCAAATATTTTAGAATATTCAATATCGGTAGTTAACTTTTTCTTAGTAGTGGCTTCTACTAAATTTATTATAAGCTTATTTGCGGTTAAAATAATAGGTATCTTACTTTTTTCGTTAAGCGGTAGCTGGTTATTAATATCAATAGCTACTATTTTATTTTTATTTTTGCTATATAAATATAAAGGCCCTTCCTCTTCTAAGGAAATTTTTATACCGTTATATTGAATATCCGGCAGCTGATTTATAATATATTCAATGCTTTCGGTAGCTTTTGATAAATGCTTGCCGTTAAAATAATCTTTCAACGTTACTATATAATTTAATACAAAAATACAATAAATTATTGAAGGGATAAAAGAAACGACAAATAAATATCTAATACCGTATCCTTGGTAATTCCTATAAACATCTTTATAAAAATTTATCGAGCTAACGGATAGCCACCATTGACGGAATAATGTATTTAACCATACTAATATAAATGATACTAAATGCATTTTTAACTAAAATATTTAAACATAAATTTTATTAACTGTAGATTATACGAATATAGCATAAAGAGGAAGAAAAAAGAACGAAAATATGATAGAGTAATATGTTATAATATATAAAATAATGAAGCTTATTGATTAAGCATTATTTATTTACTAACGCGAATTTAGGATAAGTTCTTATCCTAAATTCGGTTCAAAAGCTGAATAATCAAGGGTAAAGGCGGCTTCACCCTTGATTATAAAATTAATATTTACTGCTAATTATATTTAATTCTAAATATAATTAGCAGGATTATAGGGCAAAATGATAGCGCTAAGCCGCCTTAAGCTATCATTTTTCCTTATTTCTATCAGTATTAGGATAAGATTTTTTTAAAAATCTTATCCTAAACCGGCGTTACTAATATCTATTTTTTTATGAATAATCTCATGCTCGAACAATTTAATATTATAATTCCTGAATTATCACTTACGCTAATAGCACTTTTTACGCAAATATTTGCAATATTTTTTAGCAGTAAAAATAAAATTATTGTTAATCTCACTATTTTACTATCGATAATATTAGTTTTTGTGACTCTAAAAATTTCTGCTCAAGAAGCTACGGCATTTAACGATTCCTTCGTTACTAACTCGGTTACGGGTAGCTATAAAGCTATAGTCTTAATATTTACGATAATGACTATGATAATTTACCGCGATTACTGTGCTACTAGCTCCGAAGAATTAAAAAATGAATTCTTTACCTTAGTGTTATTATCAACTGCAGGAATTTTTGTTGCAATCTCGGCACGGAATTTTTTGCTATTATTTTGTGCTATGGAGTTGCCGGCTTTAATAGCTTATGTTCTCGCCGGCTTTAAATTAAACGATATTAAATCATCGGAAGGGGCGCTTAAATATTTTATTTTAGGAAGCTTAGTTAGCTGTTTATCGTTATTCGGTATTTCTTTTATATACGGCTTCGGCGGAAGTTTAGAGTTTAGCGATATTTTATATAAATTAAATACTTCTAATGCAAATATCGGTTTAGTAGTCGGAATTGTACTTTTTTTAAGCAGCTTATTCTTTAAACTCTCTAGCGTTCCTATGCATTCATGGGTACCGGAGGTATATGAAGGCTCACCCGTAAGCTCGGTTACTTATTTTGCTACCGCTTCAAAAATCGGCATGGTTGCAATCTTGTTAAATATAATGAACTTAGTGGTCGGTGATTATCACCCTATTAGCATTAATTTAATAAAAATAATTGCCGTATTATCAATGATTTTCGGAGCTTTGGGAGCGATTAGGCAAACATCTTTAAAAAGATTAATGGCCTATAGTACTATTTTAAATATCGGCTATGTGTTGGTCGGGGTAGCCTTGCATAACTCAGAAGGAAATTTTGCCGCTATGCTTTATATGCTGATATATGCCACCGGCACAATAGGGTTTTTTGCATGTTTAATAGCACTGCTCGGGAGTGAAGCAGATAAAGCAACTTTTGACAGTATACAAGGAATATCGGCAAACCACAAAGCAATAGCAGGTGCCATAACAATTATTATGTTTTCCATGATAGGCATCCCGCCGTTAGCCGGCTTTTTAGGAAAATATTATCTTTTTTATCAAGCAATTAATAAAGGGGAATATTTATTAGCTTTTGTTGGTATTTTTACTAGTATTATCGCCGCTTATTATTATCTCAAAATTATTAAAACCATGTATTTTGTCGAAAATATTGAGCTAATCGAGAAAAAAATACCGACGCAATATGGATTATTATTAATTAATTCCATTGTTATAGGTTTTTTACTTTTTGCCTCTTTTTTTATTAAATTTTGAAATAAAGCTTGCTATTATAGGCTTATAGTTTAAAGAAAAAGCCTATTTGATGTCATTCCCGCGAAAGCGGGAATCCAGAAAAAAGTATAAAAGTCATCTTGAATTTATTTCAGGATCTACTAAAAAAGATGCGAAAAACTTATTCAGCATGACAAGAAAAAGTCTGGGTTCCCGCCTTCGCGGGAATGACACACGGCACTTTTATCAAGCCACGCAACAACGCTCGTTCGCAATGACGGGGTTTTTGTGTTAATTCCGATCCACGCAATATGCCGCCACGGTATTACAACATATACTTAACATATGAATAACTATAAATTACTAATCTTCGATGAAATAGACAGTACCAACCTAGAGGCTATTAGAATCGCAAAAACTAATCCTTCTTTAAATTATGCTATACTTGCAAAAACTCAAACGCAAGGACGCACTCGGAAAGGTAAAAAATGGCAATCCCTGCTCGGCAATTTACATACCAGTTTATTATTAAAGCCAAATAAAGAACTAACTCTTTTTCCGCAATTATCGTTTGTAACCGGGCTTGCCGTCTATGAGACTATAGAGTCTCTTATTTTTCAGTGTCATTCCCGTGAAAACGGGAATCCAGGAAAGGCTTCCGGTCATCCTGAATTTATTTCAGGATCTATTAACAATAAGATGCTGAAACAAGTTCAGCATGACGAACCGGATTCCCGCCTTTGCGGGAATGACATAAAAGAGCGCAAGAATGACATTGGAGAAGAAAATAACATTAAAAATATTAAACTTAAATGGCCTAATGATATCCTGATCAACGATAAAAAAATTTCCGGTATACTTCTTGAATCTCTTACCGTGGCAAATAATAACTATCTTATTGTCGGAGTCGGAATTAATATAGTCCGTAATCCATTAAACATAGATCAATTAACCACTAGTTTATCTGCCGAAAATATGGAGATTCACCGGCCGGAAGCTTTACTTGATATTTTTATAGTAAATTTTGAAAAATATTATCAAATTTGGGAACAAAAAGGATTTATTGAGATTAGAAAAATATGGCTTGAAAAGGCTTATAAACTAAATGAATCAGTTACGATTAACGACGGAAATAACACTATTACCGGTATATTTAAAGGCATCGACGAAGTCGGCAAAATAATTATACAACTCCCTACAAAAAAAATATCTTCTTTTACAGCGGGCGAGCTTTCTTTTTAAGTAAATAATATTAGATTTAATTCTTAAGTTAAAATTAGAGGTTAGTTATGGGTAAAAGCTATTGGCGTGAGTTTAAAAAATCCGTGCAAGATTTTTATGCTCCGTTGAATAAGGAAGAATTATATAACAAAGGTTTAGAGTTATATAACAAACCTAAAAGTGATGATGACTATATAAAGGCCCTGCAATATTTACAATCTGCTATGATTTTGGGGTATAACAAGGCTTGTGAAAAAGCAGCAGAATTTTGTACGAAAGATCTTCTAAATATAAATAATAAAAAGCTAGGGACCTTATTAAATAACATTTTCATAAATCGCATGGAAGGTCCTCCGTATGATAAAATGACGTTTAGGATATCCACGCGGGCATTGCCAACTGCCGCTAGAAATGACATCAAAACCCCGAACCGCTACCTCTCCTCCCTCAACGCTTGAAAAATTATTTGTGCTAAGGGGGTGCTGATGCCTTTTACTTTTGATAGTTCGGCAATACTAGCCTCACATATTGCTTTGTATGAACCGAAATAATGTAGTAATGCTTTTTTGCGCGTTTCTCCGATATTTTCTATTTGATCAAGACTAGAGATTTTTATAGCTCTTGACCTACTGAGCCTATGATTTTTTATAGCGAAATTATGCGCCTCATCTCGCAGAATTTGTAAATATTTCATCAGCGGCTGATTCTTATCTATAGTAAAAACCTCTCTATTTACCATATGAAACTGCTCAAGACCGGCATTTCTATCTGGACCTTTTGACATACAAACAAACGGCAAGTTTATATCTAATTTATTCATTACCTCTTTCACTACACTTAAATGTCCTTTCCCGCCGTCGATAATCATTAAGCTTGGGGTTTTATGCAGCTCTTGCTTTAGCCTTGTAAGCCTTCTTGTTAACACCTGCCTTAACATCTCAAAATCATCGCCTATAGTATTATCAACATTAAAAATTCTATATTCTTTCTTATCGAAACCGGATTTACCGACGATAATCATCGCTCCTACTGCAAACTTGCCCATAATATGGCTATTATCATATACCTCAATACGTTCAGGTAATTCCGGCAGATCAAATAAATCTTTGATTTCTGCCATAACTGTTTGATTTTTAGCAAATCTTTTTAAATACTGATCTAAAGATAAAGCCGCATTTGCTTCAGCATTTTCTACTAATTTGGCTTTACCGCCGCTAACGGGTACAGTAATATTAAGCTTGCTTATATCATTAAATTTTTTTATAGCTTCTATTATATTCTCTTTATTATTTATAGAACAATTGAGAATAATTTCCGGTGGGGCCTGTTGTTTTTGATAGAATTGAGTTAAAAAATATTCTAAAACTTCTTCTTTGCTACTATTCTCCGTATGAATCGGAAAATAAGGAATATTACCGCACGCTTGACCGATACGGTAGAGGAACACCTCTACGCAATAATGACCGTTTTTTTCTATAATAGCAATCACATCGGCATCTTTAACGGCGTTAAATATACCGGCTTTCAGCTGCACGTAACTTAAAGCTTTAATACGATCCCTAATTTCCGCTGCTTCTTCAAAACGCATTTGCCGGCTTAATTCTTCCATTTTGCTAGATAAATTTTCTTGCAGCTCTTTAGTGCGACCTTGCAAAAAATCTTTCACTTGCGTTACTAGCTCGGCATAATGTTCTTTATTAATTTTCCCAACGCAAGGAGCATAACAACGCTTAATTTCATATTGTAAGCATGGGCGTTTACGAGTATTAAAATAATTATCGGTGCAGGAACGTAACTTAAAAATTTTTTGTAATTCTTTTAAGGTAGTAATTACATGAGCAGGAGAAGCAAAAGGACCGAAAAATTTACCGTTTGTTAAATTTCTCCCTCTAAATTTCAGTAATTGAGGATAATCGTGATCTAAACGTAATTTGATAAAAGGAAATGATTTATCGTCTTTTAGTAATATATTAAATTTCGGTTGGAATTTTTTAATTAACTGTGCTTCTAAAAGCAGAGCCTCCACCTCGGAATTTGTAACACTATATTCCAAAAAATGAGTAGCCGCTACCATCCGAATGGTTTTGGTATCTAAGTCAGTTTTAATATAATTAGTAAGACGTTTTTTTAGGTTTTTAGCTTTACCGACATAAATAATTTGTTTGCTAATATCAAACATGCGGTAAACCCCCGCACTCGCCGGAGCATCTTCAAGACGAGATTTTATTAACCTACTTCCTATAAGTTGCTTTAATTCTGAAGCCATGTTATTGCTTTTCTTTCCATTGATGTTTACCCACACGGCATTACCCGCGTGGATCAAAAATTGTCTCAAAAAAGTATAGCTTCGCTTATTAGAGTCTATAAAGTCCGTCATTGCGAGCAACTGGAGGTGTTGCTGCATGGCTCTAAAAAAGTGTTATATGTCATTCCCATGAAAAGGGGAATCTAGAAAAAATCTTTTAAGTCATCCTGAATTTATTTCAGGATCTGTTGAATTAGATGCTGAAACAAGTTCAGCATGACATAAGCTAAGACTGGATTCCCGCCTTTAGCTAGAATGATGACATCGAAAATTCGATCCACGCAACAATGCCTGCAAAAGCGGGAATAACATTGTGACGCTTCTACCGCTTCATGCCAATATATCTAACCCAAATATTTAGCATTCTCTTCTTTTACTAACTGTACTAATTGCTCTATAGTCAAAACTTCCTGCGCTTCTACGCCAAGCTTTCTGATTGTTACGGTGTTATTTTCCATTTCTTGTTTACCTATTACGGCGATTAACGGCACTTTTTGATTAGAAAATTCTCGAATCTTATAGTTAATCTTATCAGGCGAAATATTAATATCAGCTCTTATATTACGGTTAATTAAAGTTTTTTGCACTTCAAGAGCATAATCGTTTAAATCACTAGTAATGGTGGCAATTGCTACCTGAACAGGCGCAAGCCAGAGCGGAAAACGACCGGCATATTCCTCGATTAAAATCCCGATAAATCGCTCAAAAGTACCGATAATAGCTCGATGAAGCATAACAGGTCTTTTTTTCTCACCGCTTGCCGCGATATAATTAGCGTCTAAACGCTCAGGCATGACAAAATCAACCTGAAGCGTACCGCATTGCCATTCGCGTCCTATTGCATCAGTTAAAACAAATTCAAGCTTCGGACCGTAAAATGCTCCGTCTCCAGGATTTAGAGTATAAGAATAACCCGCCTCCTCTACCGCTTCTTTTAAAGCATTTTCCGCTTTGTCCCAAACTTCATCGCTGCCGGCTCGAATTAAAGGACGATCCGAAAATTTAATTTTAAAGTTAGTAAAACCGAAATCTTTATATATCTCTGTCAGTAACTTACAAAAACTTACTGTTTCACTAGTAACTTGTTCCTCGGTACAAAAAATATGAGCATCATCCTGAGCAAAGCTTCTAACTCTCATAAGGCCGTGCAATGCACCCGATGCTTCATTTCTATGACATAAGCCGAACTCGGACATACGCAAAGGCAAATCGCGGTAGCTTTTAATGCCTTGCTTAAAAATTTGCACATGGCAAGGGCAATTCATCGGCTTTAAAGCTAAAATTTTATCTTCCGTCTCTAGAGCGAACATATCTTCTCTAAACTTCTCCCAATGTCCTGACGCTTCCCATAGGCTTTTATCGACTAAAACCGGAGTTTTAACCTCTGTGTAGCCGACTTTTTTAATCTTTCTTCTGATATATTGCTCAATAATATTATAAATACCGTAGCCTTTATCATGCCAGAATACCATCCCTTGAGCTTCCTCTTGGAAATGGAATAAATCTAACTCTCGCCCTAGCTTTCGGTGATCACGTTTTTCTGCTTCTTCCAGCATATAAAGATAGCTATCTAACTGTTCTTTCGTTGCCCATGCCGTGCCGTAAATACGCTGCAACATAGGGTTACGGCTATCACCTCGCCAATAAGCTCCTGCTACCTTCATTAACTTAAAATGCTTGACAAAGCCCGTTGAAGGAGCATGCGGACCACGACATAAATCAATAAAATTACCTTGCCTGTAGAGGGTTATAGGCTCACCCACCGGTATTGAGGCAATAATTTCTGCTTTATAATGCTCGCCTATTGACTTAAAAAACTCTACAGCCTTATCACGATCCCATAACTCTCTAGTAATCTGTTCGTTTCTTTTGACAATTTCCTGCATTTTAGCTTCTATTTTTACCAAATCTTCCGTGATAAACGGCTTATCTCTAGCAAAATCGTAATAAAAACCGTTCTCTATGGCAGGACCGATAGTTACTTCGGTTTCCGGAAATAATTCTTTCACCGCTTCGGCTGTTAAATGTGCTGCATCATGCCTTATTATCTCAAGGCATTCAGTATCCTTAGCGGTTAAAATTCTTAATTTACAGTCAGTATTGATTATAGTGCTTAAATCTTTTAGCTCATTGTCTATTTCTACAATTATTGCTTGTTTTGCTAAAGAAGTAGAAATTTTGTTTGCTATTTCAAAAGCACTAATATTTTTTGCAAATTGCTTAGAATTCCCATCGGGAAAGGTAATATTAATCATTATTTTATAATTTATGTTATCTTAAAATTTATGTCTCATCGCCACTTATTCAAAGCATTGTTGCATGGATAGGTTAAAGCATGTTCTATGTCATTCCCGTGAAAACGGGAATCCATTACCCGTCATTGCGAGGAGGGACGTAGTCCCGACGTGGCAATCTAGGAAAAAAAATAGCAAAAAATGCTATGAGATTTATTATTTTCTGGATTGCCACGCTCCTTAACAGTCGCTCGCAATGACGAGTATGAGTATATTTTTCTGGATTCCTCACCTAAAGCAGGAATGACATACTATTGCTTTTATCGAGCCATGCAACGCCCTTATCCAACGATTTCATGGATTATAATATAATTTATATTTATTTAAAAGGATTAAGGTAAGTAATTTAAAACTCGTTCTTACAGCATTAAAAAAAAGAGCTGCTCCTCAAATGCAAGATTTTTTTCTACTGCTATTCATACGGCTGAAAACTTAGCTCCTTTATTATCAATGGCATGGGAGGATATTGATTGGCGAAATAAAATATGGAATATACCCGATATCAAAAACGGAAAATCACGCTCTTTATTTCTTACTGATGAGGCAATTGAAATATTGTATAGAAGAAAGCAAAAAAGTAAAAACCCGTGGGTATTTCCAAGCCTTAAGAGTGAAACCGGTCATTTGGTGCAACCGCAGCCAGCGTGGGATAGAATTGTTGAAAAAGCAAGACTTAAAGGTTTAACAATAGATGATTTACGTAAAACAATGGAAAAATTGATAGAACAATTAAGAGCATCAATCAAAATACTTTAAATAAATACATATCAAAATTAAAAACTACAAGATTAACCTTTGATATTATAAAATATTTAAAGTCTAACGCCTTTGACGCGTTTAAAGATTTGAAGAATTTTTTTATAATAAATATATAAGTGATGCAGGATACGGAAAGTATCCAAAAAATGAGGCATTTTTTAGATAAATTCCCGTCGCTTGCAATTTGTTCAAGTTCCAGCCTGCGGCTTGCTCTCGTTGGAAGATGAAAAAATAAAGCCGCAAAAATGGGTATTCTGCCAAGTGATAGGTAAAGCTGCCCATATCTTACAGACTGTTCCGGTTTATCGGCGGGGATTTGTGCTTAGCACACCATATTCTAAACCTAAAATTTTTATTTTACTTCCCGGCAAATTCTATATATTCTAAATAGTAATTAACAGGTTTAAGTAGCGTTATTGCGTGGCTCGGAAATTAATAAAAAACTCGTCATTGCGAAGCCACGAAGTGGCTGCGGCAATCCAGAAAAACATAGTCATCCTGAATTTATTTCAGGATCTATTAAAAAAAGATGCGCAAAACTTGTTCAGCATGACAAGGACTAGATTGCCGCGTCGGCATAAATGCCTCCTCGCAATGACGATTCCGGTAGCCATGCAATAACGTCGGTTTAAGTAAAATATGACAGAATTAATAAAAGAAAAAAATCCTATTTCAAATAATTTAGCATTATTTTTGTGTTTACTATTAGGCGCTATCAACTTTTGGTTATTGTATCCGGGTGGATTTACGCCCGATACGTGGGACCAATATAATCAAGCTATAGCAGCTAACTATATTTATCATCACCCACCTTTTATGGCATTTTGTTGGCATTTCATGATGAAATTATGGAATAACCCCGGCACTATGCTTTTATGGCATTTAGCGCTTTTATGGGGAGCTGTTTATAATTTTTATAGAACATTTAATCATCTAATTAGTAAGTTCAAGTTTTTATATTTTATTATCCCATTTTTACCTTGGGTATTATCTTATTCAATAGCAATATGGAAAGACATATCATTTGTATATAGTTATATATATGTTGCTTCTTTGTTAACATACATTACTGTTACTGAAAAAAAACCAAATATTTTCCGGCTTGGATTAATTTCGGTAATTTTATTTTATGGAACTGCAGTAAAGTTTCAAGCACGGTTTATATTGCCTGTTATGGCTTTATGGATTAGCTTAATCATTATAAAAAGCGATAGCGTTATAAAAAAAATTATAACCGCTACAGTCATTTTTACCGTTATATTTTCTCTTCAGGAAAGTATAAATAACTATTTGATTACTGATAAAAAAACTGGTAATAGACACTCATGGCAAATGGTAAAGCTATATGATTTAGCAGGTATATCATATTATCAGGATCAATTACTCTTTCCTCAATATATTATGGATAATCCGAATTTAACTTTAGAAAAAATTAAGGAATCATATAATAACTATTCTATAAACAGTTTATGGTTTCGTGAAGATAAAATATTAAATGATACTACCGATTCAGTTCTACTTAATGAGCTTTGGCAATTTTGGTTTGAAACTGTATTAAAATATCCAAAGTCGTACTTAAAACATAGGCTTTTGTTATGGAAGAATATAGTAAATGCAGAAAATTCTGCTCCTTCCAATGCTATTGGACAACTTGCACCGGAAGGGTACAACGAAGAAAGCAGGCAAACTGCCTTTACTTTAAAATATATTAGCAAGGGACAGTTTTTAACAAAAGCACAATACTATATCTGGTTTATACCTTTATATATTGCGTTAGGGTTTGTGATTTTGAGAAAAAATATCAATAAACTGGGCATATCATTAATTTTTATGAATCTTTCTGCTTTATGTATGGTTTTAGTATTTATACCTTTGAGTATGGCATGTGATGCACGTTATCTATTTATAGTTTCTATAATGGTTACTTTTTCACATCCAATGGTACTTGTTTCCATAGGAGACTTGTTTAAAAAAGCAACTAAAGTTTAAGACTTTAAGATTATAGTAAAAATCTATACTATATGTCATAATGGATAAGGTCTAAGTAGAAAGGCGTTGTTGCATGGCTCAAAAATTAATAAAAATCCGTCATGGCGAAACCACAAAGTGGCTGTAGCCATCCAGGCTATCCCGAATATATGAGGGATTTAATTAGAATACTAAACAAGTTTAGTATAAAAATATGTTTATACTTAGATGGCCACGGCGCCAAGAAGCGCCTCGCCATGACGGTTTAGGTATCCACGCAACAATGCCTCACGGGAATGACATCAAAAATTCGAGCCATGCAACAAAAATCTTTAACTAAGAATAATAAATATATTGATGGTTGCCCTATACAAATAGAAATTACAGAAAATTATATTGTAACCTCCTACCAAAGAAATTTTGAGACCATAAAACAATTAATGGAACAAATTGGTTTTACCAATGTTAGAAAATGTGATCTATTTCTAGATGAAATCGCCTTACAAGCTTTTACGGATAAAGAACTAAGTATTATAAAAAAATCTAATATATTCTTATTATTAGAAGCTGAAAAACTATGAAAATTTAATAACAATTGCAAATCTTGCTATAAGAAATATTATAGAATAAATTATCTGTAAGTCCATTAGGCATTATCTTACCATAATAAACCGGATATCTAAATCTAGTTTCTGCCAGATTTTATCACAAGTAAGAATTGGATAATTTTTAAGCATAGCAAGTGCAACACAAGCTCTATCTCCAAGCGATAAACCATAAGTTTTATTAATGATCTTTGCACTAATTAGTGCTTGCTTAGGACAAAAATCTACAATTTTGATATCTGATAATTTAATAAGGGTTTTTGCATCATCCTCTGTTAAACCTTGTACTTCGATACAATACTTATAAACTTCAGCAATATTCACACTTGAGATAATTCCGTCTTTCATATACTTCTTAATAAATTGGTATCCGTCTTCTTTGGCAAATAAAGCGATTAGCGCTGATGCATCAAATACTATTTTAGACATTTTTACTACTTCTTGCTTCTTCAATTAAATATTCTTGACGTTTTCTAGCAATAAAATCATCTACCACAGAAATTTTCCTATTACTTTGATTTTTCATAAAAAGTTCATGTATTTCCTCAATTATATGATCAGCATTAATAATTTTAATTTCCTTATTATCAATTTCTATAGTTATCTTTTCACCTGGATGCATATTAAACTTTTCTCTAATAGAGGAAGGTATAAGCATTCTACCATGTTGATCTATACTTGTTATTATTCTTTCCATATTTTATCTCTTATGATTATTATATTATATTGCTATTTATTACAATATGACATTTTCATTTAAATTACAATTTATTTATGTTTTTGATCTTGCAATAAAAAAGTGGACAAATTAATAGATCCGTTTTTTAGTTTTTTGTAGTTTATCTCCTACTCATTTGGTGTGTTCATGTCAGCAAGCACTGCTTCGCCGCCTGTTTCATACAAGTCTTTAAAACGATAAAAGCTATCTCTTGAATAGCCCATAATTTTACATGCTTGGCTAACACTACCTACTTGTGTTGCAAGCTCTAATAAGTCACTTTGATTAGAGAGGAAAAATCTGTTATCTTTGGCATTAATTTATTTTCTTACTTCAGTACCAGTCTTTTTTTTGTAACTGTCACACACAGCTTTAACTGCTTGAACAAATGATGCAAACTCATCAACCTTTAAGATTTGTTTTCCTTTCTTCTCATATTTAAGCCAAACCTCAATATATGGTAACGAGCTACAGTATTTACCTTCCCAAATTTCTACAGGTTCATTTCGGATAAGGTCTTCTGCATGAAAAGATCCACGGCACACATAACAAAACTCTATTTTATATGGTATAGAGGGTAAAAATAATGGTGCAGATGAGAAAATTCCTCTGGAATTCATTATATCTAGTTCATGTATCTGAAAAAAGGCTTTACTGGAATAATTCATTGGGCCTTCTGCTCCCAGTATCACATCATTTACATCTCCTTGCAATTTAGCCCCCTCTTTCATCAACAACCATGTCTCTTGATTATTTAGTAACTTAGAAAAATAGAGTACACCATTTTTTATGTATGCGTCATGTATACTATCATCTTCTTGGTTTAATAAAGGCTTTATAATTAGCTGATCACCATTGCGCTTAAAATAAAATATTTCTAAACAAGGAGGCCAAAAGTGCCTGCCGTTATAAACCTCGTAATTGGCTATAGCCAATTGTTCTTTGGCAAAAGCTCCTATAAATTTTATCCAATAGCCTTCAGTACTATTATCATTTTCATCTCGTTCTTCATACCGTACCATAGCTCTTATTTCATTTGCATTACTGCTTATTTCATATATTGGTGTTATATTGCTCTCTAGTTCTTTATGGCATTTTGCTAGGTCAATAATATCACTTTTCCTTTTAATAATACAATGTGGAGATATAATTTTTCCTTTATATATAAAATCATTAGGAATTCCTAAATTTCCTCTGTTCTGCTGAGTATTTATAGTATTATGGCTCCCTTTTTTCGGTTCTACGGTGGCAAACGTATCATTAGTAATTAAAGTTACTGCTATTACAGTAAGAAAAAACTTAAGAAAATTTTTATACATAAATATACTTCTTTAAACTTAATGGTATGGACTTTCCGATTTATAGAATGAAAAGTAGTTGCTAATCTTCTAGAATTAATATTCAATAGATATACACCTCTACAGAACATTGTTCGTATAATTCCTTATATATCTTTTTCGCAGCTATGTTACTGATAGGTCTATAGGTTGGTATATAAGACCACTTTGATAATTTCAAGATGCTACAAAATAAGAATTCATAATCACATTATGCTATTTTATAACTTTACTGCGTAACATCAGTTAGATAATAAAACTCCTAAAGGTTTAAATAAATATGTTGAACAAATTGCTATAACAAATAAACCTCTGATAAATATGAATCAACCTTTGGAAAAAACGCTTCATTCAAAAATGAAGCCATATAAATATATAACAATAAATCAAAATATTCTAAAAAATTACCTATGAATAATAAAGCTATGATTTCTAGTTAATTCTATTATTCCTCATCTCAATAAAAGCACTTGTAAAGCATGAAAAAATATATATTCATTCTGATTTTACCGGCGGAAATTTTACCCATCCTTTATCATCTAAGTAATCTTCATCATCCCATTCACTTATAAACTCTTTCTCTGCCGGAAATACATCTAGCAATTCCTTTATTTCATCTACTTGTTTAGAAATGTTTTTTAAATTTGTATCTATATTTTTTCCATAGTTAAAAATTCTTGTTTCTACCCTATTCATAAAAATATTCTCCTTGTTTTTAGTTGGTACCTTAAGTAAGAGTTTAAATTACCTAAGGCATAATCTGTTATATGTCTACTTAAAGTGTGCTTTAATCGATATTTAAAAAATTTTTGTAATATTGATGTTATCTAGAAGAGAAACTAGCTAAAAAATAGGATGAAAAATAATAAGGTAATATTTTGAAATATAAAGTTAATGGAA
Organism: Rickettsia endosymbiont of Ceutorhynchus obstrictus; assembly: GCF_964026565.1. Lineage (NCBI taxonomy): Bacteria > Pseudomonadati > Pseudomonadota > Alphaproteobacteria > Rickettsiales > Rickettsiaceae > Rickettsia > Rickettsia endosymbiont of Ceutorhynchus obstrictus. The sequence goes on along the minus strand of NZ_OZ032162.1, from coordinate 719,125 downwards.
TATTTGAGTAGATAATTTCGTAAGAAAAATAATTCAATTATTTTAAAAGGATTAATAGCTTGAAGAATTTTCTTAATTGCATTAATGCAATAATTTTTCCATATATAAGATTTAACAGATATATTGATTATGTAATACCTTGAATAAAGTATGAGGTTTCTTCTCCTTAACATACTTTTTTTAGGTACGATTCTTTCCTTGCCTTTTACAAGCTGTTTTGATATGTTCATAGGCGTACTATGTCTTGATTGCATTAGTATTATGCCGGTAAATATATTAACTTTGGTCGGTGAAGTATTTACTGGCTGTTTTATAATTTTTAAATTTGTTTAATAAGATTATGCTTACTTTTTAGAAATGCAAAGTAATATCTTTATATTTTAGACAAAAATATAAAGATATTTGCTCATAATTTTTACAATATTACAAATTTATTATTATTTATAAAATTTTAGTGTTATTTTATGGCAACTTTATCAGCTAAACTTAATGAGTTAATGACTCAAAAAGATATCAATCCGACAGATATAGAAAAAATAACAGGGTTAAGTAGAAATACTATCTATAGTATTATAGGAGGGAGTTCAAAAAATCCCGGCATTCAAACTATTCAGCAAATCGCTAAAGCACTTGGAGTTAAAGTTGAATCTTTAATTATTGATGAAGAAGAAATACAATTTGATATTTTAAATAAAGAACAAATAACAGCATTCTCTGGGGCGACAAGTATCACTACTAAACTTATTCTTATAAAAAATATAGATTTATCCATGAATAAGATGATTTCATTAATTCAAGAAGTGTATCAGTGTGCTTTAAAAGGTAATTCTATAGAAGTTCAAGAACATTTTGCAGAATATTTAATCGATAGGCTTATATAACGTAATTAACAATTATAAAAACACTAAGAACTGCCCCTAAAAAAAGAAAAAATTTTGATATATAATTATAAATTATAATTATTTTCTACTAATTGGATTTATCTTTTATATAAGTTTTTTTCTTACTTAAGTGCATATCGTAAGATTCACAATATTTAAACATTTCGATTGTATTAGGATTTTCTAAACCGAATTGCATAACTTGTGGCTCACCAAAACCTTTATACATACGTGTGTCTTTTTTCTTGCAAGCAGCTTTTGCTCCTTGAAGATTTAAGTAACTTACCTGTGCAACATTCTTACTATTTTCTTTATATAAGTTAAAATATATACCTTGCGCTTGCCTATAACTGCTCAAAGCTTCTTCAAGTTTATCCATAGCAAATAATATATCACCTTGAACTACATATGCATTAGCTATCCTCGGATTAGTTACAATAACCATTTTTCCTGCAGCAAAATTTTTATCGTTATTTTTAAAAATATCTAAGGCTTTATTCACATAATCTAAAGCTTTGTATCCTTCTCCTAAACCAAATAATGGCATTGCCATCTGAGTATATATTCTACCGAATATTGGGTGAGTTTCCTTTTTAACATGCTTTTGCATATTATATACTTGCTCTGCTTGAGCAAGAGCTTCTTTATAATTACCTAACTTACTTAATGTTTCAGATTTAATTAAATAATCGCCGGTCAAAAATAGGGCATCAGGGGATAATCCACTTGAAATAGCAGCCTGAATAGATTGATTAACCTGCTCTAATGCTTCATTATATTTTCCTTTTAAAAAAAACAATCTTGCTTTACAGGCATATACCATTGTTTGCTCAGAATTATCTACTAATCCTTTATCTAACTTTTGCTCTAAAATTTGTATATTTTTTTGTGCCTCCTGAATATCACCTACTGAAATATACAAATCGGTTAAACCAGATATTACATCGACTTTCAATGTTTCATACCCCTTAACATCATCAAATGTCTTTTTGGCTCTAATAAAATATTCTGTAGACATCCGATAATTAGAAGATTTTAGGTAATACCATCCTATTATATTCAAATAATCGGCATATACTCGCTTTTCTTCATTATTCATTAACCATAATTTATATTTTCCTGCTTTATCGTTTTCATCAAACCAATCAACTAATTTCTTCCCTTCAACTAAATCGTAATAATTATCGCATTGTGTTATTTGCTGTAGCTTTAATTCCAATAATTTATAAATACCAATATTATATTTCTCTGCATTTTTAGTAATCATCTCAATATTTTCTGGAATTGTTTTAGCATTCCTAAAACTAAATGATTTGACTGAACTTTTCGGTACAGCATCAACAAACTTAATAACAAGTTCTTCTAAATACTTATTATTACTTGTGCTGTTTTTTTCTAATATTTTTTGAGTAATGACATCATGCATTTCAAAAATAGGATTAGCTTCATCAGGGTCTATATTTGATATTAAAGCAAATTTTGATAGCTGAAAAATATCATCATCTAGAGTGTTTTTACTATCGGTGATAATACCGAGTAAATCTTTTGAAAAACTTTGCGTATTTAAGAGAGCTATTTTATTCAGAAGTTGTTTGGCAGTCGGTTTTAATTGTTCGATTACTAAAGATATATTAAAACTAATTTTATCGGTAGATTTGTGTATTTTATTTTTATATTCTTCCTTATTTAGACCTTTAACATTATTTAATATTTGCGCTCCTTGTACCGTCAGCACCGGATATCCTTTAAACTCTTGTACCAAAAATTCTACTAAGCTATTATCTTTCTCTTCTAAAATATTATTAGCAAGCTCAACGGTTTCTTGTTTCTTAAAAGGCGTAACTTTTATTATATAAGGTAGGATTTCACTATCTTGCGAACAAAATATAATATTACCGTTATGTTCCCAATTAATAAATTCTTCTATCTTTTTATTTTCATTAATCTTCAAATTATCAAATATTAGCAACCACTTATCACTTTGTCCTAAATATTCCATTAATTGTTTTTTTACAGTTGCTGCCTCTTCCGAGATTACAGGTTGTTCTTTTGCTTTATTAATAGCTCTTGCTAGTTTTAAAAGTTCATCGTTAATATTTAAATTACAATCAATAAACCAAATTAAATCATAATTATCTTTATTTTCATATGCATACATTCTAGCAAGTTGAGTTTTACCCATCCCGCTAATGCCTACTATGCTAGCTTGCCTATATTTACTTAAATTGTTCTTGATTTGATTTAATTGTTGCACATGATTAATAAAATAACTAACCGGCGCAACGATATTATTTACTTTGTCTTGAGCAAATAAACTTAACGGCGTGATAAATACTATCAACAATAATAAAAATTTTCTCATTTCTTTTCCTTGAATTTATTACCTATTAATTAGGTATTTAGCTGTTAATACGATTTATATTTGATGTCAAATTATTTTAATCAACTAATCAAGAAAGAGCTTATTTTTCTTATTAAGAAGAAATTAAAAATTAATTATACATAATTTAATGTAACTTTTTTCTTATTTATTATAATTATTGTCTTTCTCATCTTCCTTTATCCCAATCAGTTAAATATATGATATTCTCTCGGCTATTTCTTACTAGTTTGTTTCTTCTGATCACTTTCTCACTTATTTCTATAATATTTGACTTATCATAACTTACTTTAAAATTAAAACCATTTAACCTTAACAGCTTAAATACTTGTTCTATACTAAGTATAAAAGGATTAGCATGTGCTTTCGCAAATTCGTTTGACATCCTAAATAAATCTTTTTCCTTTTCTATAGGCACACCACTATAGTTAAAACTAAACAATAATTTCCCTGATATATTGTTTATAAATAAATCAATATGATGTTGACCATTAAAAAATTGCTTTTTAACAATAAAAAAAAGATAACTTATTATGCTATATATAATTTGGTAAAATGCTGCGGTAGAAGAGAAGTATACTTTTTTCTCAAAACCGGATATAGTAAAAGAAATATTATCGTCTTCTTTATCAAACCTATTAGTAAAAATTTTAATTAATCTTGGTATATCGACTTCTTCTTTATGGTTCGGATTATATAAAGCAATAGAACAGTATAATTTTTCTTCTGAATATGGTTTAAAGCTTATAGTATTATCTTTTTGATCCAGTAGATTATTTTCACTTAAAAATGTTATTTTAGCTGCCTCTTGACTAAATAAATAGTTAATTTCGATATCTTGAGATTTATTAAATTCAATATTCCAAATTTTTGTCATCCATAGCTTTTCACAATTTTTAACTGCAATATCATATTTATTTTGATATTCTTTTTCAAATTTCTTAAATAAAACCCTATATAAACAACATACAATGATAAAACTAAACGATAGAAAAGTAATTATAACCCAAAAAGGTTGCCTTATATTTTTTGCTACTTGATTCCAATAATTATTGTCAACACTAATTCCTATTACTAATTTATTATCTTGATTTAAATAATGTATTTTCTCTATTTCATAATTATCGGCAGTAAAATTTGAATAAAGTAAGTTATTATCTAACTCTATTTTAAAATTATTAAAATTAGGTATAGACTTAGCTAATAATGATTGAAATTTGTGCAAATTATAATTTATACATTTTTCATTTTCACAAATTTCAATATAATTGCTCTTACCGTCTAAAGAGATATGAGAAGCTTGCAGATTAATATTCGGCTTAGAAGTTAATGACTGAAATTTATTTAAGCTAGTTTCCAATATTAATTTATAATTATTATCTAAAAGCAAAAATTTTGTGTTTTTTACTTTTTCATCATAATACTTAAAAATTAATACTGCAGTAGCAATATAACCAATTACAATAAAAATAATTATAGGATGTTTAATCCTTTTTGTTTCAGATGATGATTTAAAAAAATTAGAATACATAGCCTAAAATATAAGTTTTAACCTCATGTCTTTAACTTATTATTATGATAATATAATAGTATAAAACCTATTCCTTCATGTAATTCCTTGTCATCAATACTTATATCTAGGCTTTAAATTTTAAGTTAAACTGTAAGAAGTAAATGTTTTATGTAGAAAAGATATATATTTTTTCTACCGAAAGTCAATAGAAATTTTATGCGGTGGGGTAAAAAATGAAGTATTAAGTAAAATGCTTCATTGAGATGGTGCAACCTCTAGTGAATGAATTATCACACTCTACAGAAAATAATTGCTGCTATGAATATTCTACCGCCCTTGACAACTTAAATAAATATCAAGAACATGATTTGCTAGGAAGTGATAATATGAATTTAGTAGAAGCTTACTAAGGCTTTGTTTGATTCTACACACGCTCGATATAAAATTATATAAATGCCGTCGTTTAAAATCAAATTCATAAAAATACATTTTATCCTTGCATATTATAACCAATCCTTTTAATATAGAAGGATGATAAAACGTCGCATATATAAATTTATCCAAACAGCATTATCTCGACAAGCTGCTGTAGGAATAATCGGTCCAAGGCAAGTAGGGAAAACTACCTTAGCTTTAGAAATAGCAAAAGAATTTCAAGCTTTATACTTAGACCTCGAATCACGAACTGATAGAGATAAGTTATATGATCCGGAATTATTTTTAAGAGAATATGAGAATACGCTGGTTATATTTGATGAAATTCATAGATTTCCGGAGTTATTTCAAAGCTTACGTAGCCTTATTGATCAAGGAAGGCGTAGTGGCAAACGCACAGGACGATTTTTAATTTTGGGTTCAGCATCAATTGATCTTTTAAGACAATCCAGTGAAAGCTTGGCAGGACGGATAGAATATATAAATTTGAATCCTTTAGACATATTAGAAATTCCTGAACAGCAAAGAGGGCTTACCGTTTTGTGGTTAAGAGGTGGGTTGCCTGATAGCTTTTTAGCAAATAGCGATTCTGATAGTTTTGCTTTTAGAGAAAATTTTATTCAAACTTATTTAGAAAGAGATGTCCCCCAATTTGGACCACGTATACCGGCTCACACATTAGAGCGTTTTTGGATAATGTTAGCTCACAACCAAGGTACGATGTTAAATGCATCAAGATTAGCAGCGGGGTTATCTGTTAGTGCTCCTACTATTACAAAATATATTGACCTTTTAGTGGATTTATTGCTTGTCAGAAGGTTAAGCCCTTTTCATTTAAACATTGGAAAAAGACTTGTAAAATCACCAAAGATTTATATTAGAGATAGTGGGTTAACACATGCACTATTAGGTATAGAAACTTATAATGATTTAGCCGGTCATCCGGTAGTAGGGGCTAGTTTTGAAGGATTTGCAATAGAAAACATTTTATCGGTAGTTCCCAATCGTACTAAAGCTAGTTTTTATCGGACAAGAGCAGGTGGAGAAATAGATTTGTTGTTAGAGTTACCGAATAATCATGGTCTATGGGCTATCGAAATAAAACGAGGACTAGCCGCAAGACCGACAAAGGGGTTTTATACTGCTATAGCGGATTTAAAACCTGATAAATCATTTGTAGTTTATTCGGAGGGCGATCAATATTCAATAAATAAGGAAGTTGAGGCGATAGGATTATATCGGCTTGTATCTCTTTTAGAAAAGCTTTAATATGATAATAACTCCAATGAAGTAATTGAAGTTTTGTCGGTATAAAGCTTGCAAATAGCAACACGAGAGTAAGTATCAACGAAAATTTGTTATAAAAAGTAAATACAGCTAAATTCAGAAAGCTTTAGACAAAATAAATTTAAAGACGAGCTAAGCTACCGTACAAAAGTACGTGAGTACAGGCGAATCCAGAAAATTCGCTTGTATCAAGCGATCGAGATGACGCTGTACAGTTGGTTAGAGAGGACGAAGTAATAAAGCAAGTTGAGGATATACTTAAGAGCTTAAAGATTAAAGACCCTGAAATTTTAAAGCAAACTATGGATTATTTAAAATGCGTTAACCGAGGTAAGGCACACGAGTTTAATCAAGAAGTCGGCGCATTAAAAGAAGAACATACGAAAATCCAAAATAAGCTTGATTCGTTAGTAGATTTAGTAGCAGACGGTGCTTAACTAGAGAGGAGTTTTTATGTAAGAAATCGCAATTAAAAGAGCGTCAATATGAGCTTAGCGAACTAATTAAAAGCTATGATGGCATAGATGATAAGCTTTCTAAGAAGCTTTTAGATTTTATAAATGTAACGACAAATGCATACGAAATTTTTAAAGGTTCGACAATTAACGAAAAAAGGGAATTTTTAAATTTTATATTCTCTAACCTAAGCTTGAGAGGCTAGAAGGTGCATTACCAACCGGCTTTCCCGTTCACAGAACTCGAAAAATTGGCTAACTGTCCAGACTGGCGGGGCGTTGTGGACAATTTCAGAACCGAATTAACAATGAAAATGATGATCGTGCAAATGTCCGGTACTCTTACAAATCAGCTATATTAGAAGTATATTATTTCTTATCCGAAAGTAATTTAATTAAATGCATAAAAATACTTAGAGTTTCTTCTACGTCGCGGTTCATAATATACGGAACTTTGATATAGATAAGGGCTTTTTCCTGCTTATTATTTATTATATCTTTTGTTAGAAATACATATAATTTATGGCTATAATTAGGTTCAACGCTACCATACTGAAGAGCTTTATAGGATGTGGGAAGCTCGTATTTAGGGGTAAAACACATTAATAGATGAAGTTAATGAATCTTTAAACATAAAGCTTATCTCTTCATCACCCTCAAGTTCTTGCAATGGCGTTACTCTAATTTCATCTAATTTAAAGTAAAACTTAATATCATTAAGAAGTATTGAGCGATATGCACTTGAACCTTATAATAGTAACATATATTTAAAACTCAACCTGTTTTTTCAGTATTTTTAAGGTTAATTGGGTTCTTTATCAGAATAATGATTTTTAATATGTATAAGCAAAGTTACCATACCGGTATATTCTGCTAACTTTTCGTTTACTTGTGACAACTCGGTTAAAGCCATTTCATAGTTTTTCTGTAATAAATAAGCTTCTACTGCTTTATTCTGCTCTGATATCTGTACTAAAATATCTAGTAATACGTCATCGTAATGTTTATCTGATTCTTGCATAATGTTAATATATCTTTAGTATTTAAAGTTTATCTTTTCTATACAAAAACACTTAATAATTCAACGTATTTATTGATTATTTTAGACTATTACGCTAATAAAGCTCTTAATTAATCATTTTTGAAGCCTACAGATTTTAGCAAACGTTTGCTTGGGTACATCATTTTTTTCATTACATTTAACCACTCAAACCAGCTTTTTTTATTATATCCTTCTGGGATTTGCCATTGAATAAAATAACTATCTTCCTCAGGAGTTAGGAAATCAAATTGTTTGCTTGGATATAAAGCTTTAGCAAGCCTTGGATGCCAAATCATACCTTTAATATTAATTTCAAAAACTAATAGATGATCATGCCATAAACTTTCTTTATATACTCTTTTTTCTACTCTCTCTCTCCCACTAGGATAAACATCAATAATTGATTTTTTCCTATCAATAGCATCTATAGTGTTTAAGGCATTGACCACATAAAAATCTTTATTTTCGTAAGGTTCTACTTGAGCTGATAAATTAATTAAAGTAACAGGTAAAGCTATAAAATCGTTAGGACATATTTGTAGAATTTTCTCTACTAGTCGTTTATTAAAAAGATCAGGTACTCCATCACCTCCATATAACCAATCAAAATGGATAAAATCTTCTAATTTAGCTCTTTTAAAACCTGCAATAATTTTATATGTTTTATTAGGCCCAATATTTTGAATTTGATAGAGACCTCTTCTTAAGTTTATGTCTGTTTCAACTAAATCTGGATTACATTTACTAGGATAAAAACCATGAGGATAAATTACTAAAGGCTTATTTCCTTCAAAACGTTGTAAGTATTTTTGTGCTTTTTCTATTGGTACTGACATTAATATCTTCCTATTTTATTTAAAGATTTTGTACCACCAATAAGCTTTTGCTTTTCTTTTTGAATAAATTTTAATAGGTCATTTTTGGCTTGCTCCTTAGAAATAGTATTATTTTCTAAAGCTTCAATTATATCATTGATTTCTGTAAGTATTTCCCTTATTGCTTTATCATCATGCCGCCCAATATGTTGAGTCATATCAGTAATATCACGTTTTGTTAGCTCTTCATCAGCTGGAAGGGTAATTCTGTTTTCTTTAGATTTATCGATATCTATCCCTATATCTTCAAATAATTTTTTAGCACCTGGAATTCCTTTATGGACAACATGATGATCCGCACAATTATGTATTCCAGTAATCTTACCACTTTTATCAGTAATAATCAGCTCTTTCATACGTTCTCTTACAGCCGAATCAAGATCGATGACTTGCTCCTATCTTATATTGGCTTCTAACGCCTATGAGTCATTTAAAAGTTCGACTATTGCAGAAAAACGCAATTTAGTAAATTTAACATTGTCTAACCTTTCTTTGAATGGCGAGAAGCTTGATTATAAGCTACGTTCGCCGTTTAATACCTTCGTAAATTTGTCCGAAAATGTCGAATGGTGGAGACAAAGGGAATCGAACCCTTGACCCTCTGCGTGCAAAGCAGATGCTCTACCCCTGAGCTATGTCCCCTATTATTTATTAATGAGATTTGTGAGGTGAGAAATTAAGATAAACTTTTTACTAATCCCCAAGCTAATGCTTTGCCGTTATTTCCTAAAACTAGATCGCCGGAACCTTCATATTCCGCTGCCAAAAAAGAAGTTTGAACAGATATAAGCTTTACCGGCTTAATTTTCTGACCGTTATAAAAATATTCTTTAGCTTGCTCCCTAGAAGTCGGGTTATTTTTTGAAGCGGTTTTTGCTTTTGACATACTGAATAATATTTGTTTAAACTTAAAAGATAATATAAAATCTTTTTACATATTTGTCAATAAGAAGGAGTAGTAAATTCAGAAAGATCAGCGCAAGGAAACATTGTTGCGATTGATACAAACGTTCCCGATGTCGTTCCTAGCTGCGGCGAGCCTTGTTGCATGGCTACCGGAATCGTCATTGCGAGCGACCGAAGGCGTTGTTGCATGGCTCGAATTTTTGATGTCATTCTAGCTAAAGGCTGGAATCTAAACTTTTCTTTGTCATGCTGAACAAGTTTTGCGCATCTTTTTTAGTAGATCCTGAAATAAATTCAGGATGACTTAAAAAGTATTTTCTAGATTCCCGCCTTTAGCTAGAATGACATAAAGGAGCGTGAAAATGACACCGAATCTATAATCAAATCTGTCTCGAACTTCAAGCGGACGCTCAGGCAAAGTAGTTTTCATAAATATAATATTATTTATTTACTCATTATTCCCATGGCAATATTTATATTTTTTACCCGAACCGCAAGGGCATAATTCATTACGCGATACTTTACCCCAAGTGGTCGGATCGGATTCTATTCTATCTTCCGGATCGATGCGGGAGATGACGGGTTTAAGCTCCGTTTCTACGCTACTGCCGGCATTATATTTACTAAATGCCGGGTCTTCCCTACTCTCACGCATATTTTTTTGTAGTTTCTTATGCTCAAGCGATAAATCCTCTTTCTGAATATGGCTAGTATCGATATGAAAGTGATAGACGGTTTGAACAAATAACTCTTTTAAATTATTTAACATCTGTTCAAACAGATTAAACGCCTCTCTTTTATACTCGCTAAGCGGGTCTTTTTGAGCATAAGCACGCAGGGATATACCTTGCCTTAAATGATCTAAACTATGTAAATGATCTTTCCAAACTTGATCAAGAGTAGTTAATAAAATATATTTTACTGCATTATGCATTAAATCGGTACTATATGTTTCTTCTTTTGATTTATATAATTCATTTGCCGTTTGCGTAACTATTTTTATAACGTCTTCCTCGGTTACGTCGTTTTTGCTTACTAGACTCCGGTCAAATTTTATAGCAAAAATACGATGTAATTCTAAGCTCAAATTTTCTAAATCCCAATCTTCACGATAAGAACCTGTCGGCATAAATATTAAAATTATTTTTTTGATTAATTCTTCGGTGGTCGTCCGTAAGAAACCGTAACTATCTTTAGATTTAATAATCTCGTTTCGTTGTTCATATATTATTTTACGTTGATCATTCATTACGTCATCAAAACGCAATAAATTTTTACGTATTTCATAGTTATGTCCTTCAACTTTTTGCTGAGCTTTTTCTAAGGAGCGGCTAATCATCGGGTGATGGATTGCTTCACCGTCTTTAAGCCCCAAAGTCCTTAAAATTCCTGAAATACGATCAGAGGCAAAAATCCTCATTAAATCATCTTCTAAGGAGAGAAAAAATTTAGTAGTACCGGGGTCGCCTTGTCTGCCTGATCTACCTCTTAATTGGTTATCGATTCGACGGCTTTCATGCCTTTCCGTACCGATCACAAACAACCCGCCGACATTGATAACTTGTTGTTTTTCATCGGCTATTTGCTGCTTTATTTCGGCTATTTTGCTTTCATAATTTTCAGGAGTCTCATTCTCCTTGATTAACTGCTCTATTAGCATTTCCGGATTACCTCCTAGCATAATATCGGTACCGCGACCGGCCATATTTGTAGCAATAGTTATTGCCTTAAACCGACCGGCTTGGGCAATAATAAAAGCTTCCTGTTCATGAAATTTGGCATTTAATACTTTATGGATAATTTTATGTTTATTTAACAAATTAGAAATTTCTTCCGATTTTTCTATACTGACCGTACCGACTAATACCGGCTGCCCGCGCTCGTAACACTCTTTGATAAGCTTTAAAATAGCATCGTATTTATCTTGTTTAGTCCCGTAAATTTCATCGTCAAGGTCAATTCTACTGATTTTGTTATTAGTCGGCACGGCAACCACGTCAAGATTATAAATATCTTTTAACTCTGACGCTTCAGTCATAGCCGTACCGGTCATACCCGATAATTTAGGATAATTACGGAAATAATTTTGAAAAGTAATAGAGGCAAGCGTTTGATTTTCATTTTGAATTTTTACCGATTCTTTGGCTTCTAATGCTTGATGCAGTCCTTCGGAGTAGCGACGTCCTTCCATAACGCGTCCGGTAAATTCATCAATAATCATTACTTTACCGTCACGTACTAAATAATCCACATCGATCGTAAACAAGTTGTGAGCTTTTAATGCTTGATTAACATAATGAACTAAGCTTAAATTCTCAAAATCATATAAGCCGGATTCGGGCTTTATAATATTCTCTTGAGCTAGCAAAGCTTCCGTATGAGTAATACCGTTTTCCGTTAAATTAATTGTTTTTAATTTTTCATCTTTTTCATAATCGGCGGCGTCTAGCTTACGTATTATTTTATCAATTTTACTATATAACTCCGAATTATCATCAACAGGACCTGATATAACAAGCGGAGTTCTGGCCTCATCTATTAAAATTGAATCGACTTCGTCAATAACCGCAAATTCAAAGGGACGAAGTACTTTTTCTTGCATACTATACTTCATATTATCCCTTAAATAATCAAAACCAAGCTCATTATTAGTGGCATAAGTAACATCGGCATTATAAGCTTCACGCCTTAAATTATCACTTATACCGCTAATAATACAACCGACCGATACCCCTAGAAAATTATAAATTTTCCCCATCCATTCGGAGTCACGTTTTGCTAAATAATCATTAACCGTTACGACATGTACGCCTTTCCCGCGTAAAGCATTTAAATATACCGGCAGCGTGGAAGTCAAAGTTTTACCCTCCCCCGTACGCATCTCCGTAATCATACCGCGATGCAATATCAAGCCACCGATAAGCTGAACGTCAAAATGCCGCGTACCGTGGACTCTTTTTGCCGCTTCCCGTACGACCGCAAACGCCTCATAGGCAATTTCATTTAGTGTGGCACCGTCTTTTAGCTTCTGTTTAAACTCTTCTGTTTTATTTTTAAGCTCATCGTCCGAAAGCTTTTGAATTATCGGCTCGAATGAATTAATTTTACCGACCTCCGAAAATAGTTTTTTAACGACTCGATCATTTGCCGTCCCGAAAAGTTTTTTAAATAAAGAAAACATTAAAATCCTGAATTAAATTAAATATTAGCAGCAAGAAGTATCACCTTTTATAAAAAGTAATACTTCCTAATTATTACTTTTTTACTAAAATAAGGCATTGTTATAAAATTATCAAACAATATTATAAATAGCTGTTGACGCAAGGATTTAGTTTTTATAGAATTTAACTTATATTTAACAATTATGAGCCATATCTAATGAAAAAATTATCTGTTATATTCTTATCTATCAGTATGTTATCTAGCGTAGCGTTTGCTGATGATAAAGTAATTGCTACTTATAAAGGCGGAGAAGTGAGAGAATCACAAATTATGAAGGAGCTTGCCCCACAACTTAGTATGCAACCCGAATTAAAGGACAAAACATTTGCAGATTTTGCCCCTGAACAACAAGAACAATTAATAAAAATTTTTGTTAATAATATTTTGTTAAAGCAAGAAGCAGAAAAGTCAGGTATTGAATCTTCTAAAGAATTTCAAGAAAAACTCGATAATGCTAAAAATCAACTGGCACAGCAGGAATTATTATCAAATTACGTAAAATCACATATTACCGACAAGATGATTGACGAAGAATATAATAAATATGCAGCGTCGCTTAAAGGTAAGGAAGAAATAAAAGTTGCTCATATTTTAGTTAAGACCCAAAAAGAAGCTAATGAAATTAAAACTAAATTAAGCAAAGGACAGAATTTTGCTAAATTAGCGCAAACTTACTCTACAGACACTTCTACAAAAGCAAACGGTGGAGATATCGGATATATTATTTTAAATCAACAAGGACAGCTAGTACCGGAATTTGAGAAAAAAGCATTTGCTCTAAAAGTAAATGAAGTTTCGGCACCTATAAAAACCGATTTCGGCTGGCATGTTATTACCGTGCTTGAAAAAAGACCGGTACGCGTACCGACTATAGAAGAAGCTAAAACAATGATAAACAACAAGCTAGCGGGCGATGTATTAAAGCAATATATAGCTGAATTGGAAAGCAAGGCCGATGTAAAAATAATGTTGCCTAAAAAAGCAGAAGCAACAGACGCTGATAGTAAAAAATAAATAATATTTTTATCTTTTACTTTAGTATAATGTTCTTTCAGCAACAGCTTATTAGTGTTGATTTAAGCGGTAATATCTCTAAGCTCGTCATTGCGAAGAGATGTTATCGCGTGGATGGTAAAAAGTGTCTAAAACTGTCACCCCGTGGCTTGCTAACTAGGTCCGGAAAAAATTAAAAAGCCTGACTGGATGCCGTGGTCAAGCCGGTGTTGTTGCATGGATGGTTAAAAACGCTCTCGGTGTCATTCCTAGCTAAAGGCGGGAATCCAGCCTTGCTTATGTCATGCTGAACTTGTTTCAGCATCTATTAAAAGATATCCTGAAATAAATTCAGGATGACTTAAAAGTGTTTTTTCTAGATTCCCGCCTTTAGCTAGAATGACATCGAAAATTCGAGCCATGCAACAATGCCCCTGCTTATACTTAACTACAGTTAGCAGCTTTTTTGTAGTTAAAAAATTATTTTGATTCTAAATTAATATTGTATCTTGTTCCCTTAAGTACTCCAATTTTAGTAAATGCTTGCATTTCTACTAATTCCTGAAGATCCCTTGTAGCAGTAGCTTTAGAAGTTTTAGTAATATTTATGTAATTTTCAGCACTTAAGCCCCCCTTAAAGCCTTCTACTCCCTCTTCAAAAATTCTTTTAATTACTTTTTCTTGCCTTATATTTAATATCTTTTTAAATCTATCATAAAATTTTGTTTTGTTTATTAAAAACTCAATATTACGCAAAGTATAATCCTGAGCCTTAACTATTATTTCAACAAAATATAATATCCAATCAGTAATCTCAAGGCTCTTGTTATTGCGCTCTAAAGCGTTATAATATAATTTTTTTTCTTGATTTATTACATGTGATAAAGCTATTAATATCGGTTGTCCTATATTTTGACATAACATTTTTATAGTAATAATTCTACCTATTCTTCCGTTACCGTCTTCAAATGGATGTATAGATTCAAAATAAAGATGAGCTATAGCAGCTTTAGTAAGAGGAAGGATATAATCTGTATTATCATTATACCATTTTATGAACTTATCCATTTCTTTCTGAACAATATTAGATGGAGGAGCTTCAAAATGAATGTTAGGTTCATGATACTTACCTGAAATTACTTGTATAGCTTCTTCATGAATACGATATTTTCCTATAGAACCCAAATCTCTTCTACCGTTAGTTAGCATTGCATGCCAACTAAACAAATAATTATGGCTTAACGGCCTCGCATATGAATAATACATATTAGCTAGCATTTCCGATATACCGGTTTCGGCAGGGGTTGCTTTTCTATTATCTATTGCTACATTAAAATAGCGTTTTATAGAAGATTGTACACTATCTCTGTTTAGGTATTCTCCCTCAATTTCAGAAGTATTTAATGCTTCATTACTTGCAAGCATAACAATTAAATTATTTTGATCGGATTCTGAAAGATATTTAGTTGATCCTAAAAGAATACCGCTATTGTTAATAAAACGTTTCTCTAATTCAAATATAAGTTTTTGATCATATTTAAAGTTAGGCCAATCCTTATGTTGCCAATTCCATATCATGAGTTATAAATGCTTAAGTTATAACTCATATAATAACATAATTATGAGTTATATACATTTTTTTTACTTTTATGATTTTTTATACAGCTAAATGTGTTCTTTAGTTAAGAGGCGTTGTTGCATGGCTACCGGAATCGTCATTGCGAGCGACCAAAGGGAGCGCGGCAATCTAGAAAATAATAATTTTCATAACATTTTTTGCTATTTTTTTGCTATTTTTTCCTGGGTTGCCACGTCGGGACTACGTCCCTCCTTGCAATGACGGGGTAAGATCGAGCCATGCAACAAGGTCAAAGCCGCCTCGCAATGACGTTTAACGTTCCATGCAACAATACCTCCTTGCAACGGCGGCGTTAATCTCAAAACTTAACTAACCCCAACTATAGATAAGAATTATCCATAGTTCGCGTTAACTACATATATTTATCTAAAACATCGGACATAATTTTCCGAGCGATAGGAGCTGCTGCTCTGCTGCCACCGCCTCCGTGGTCGACAAAAATAGTAACCGAATATTTGGGGTTATGATACGGGGCAAATCCTATAAATAGACCGTGGTTACGTCGTTCCCAAGCGATAGATTCACGGCTTAAATCATCTTTTGCACTTGCTTTTGCTTGTACTTGCGAAGTACCGGTTTTACCGGCTAATTGACGATTTTCGCCTAATATTCTATTATAGTAAGCAGTGCCACCGGTTATATTCACTGTATTATATAACCCTTCTTGTATTATTTTAATATTTTGGGGATCAATATCAATTTGTTGAAATTTGGGTTGAAACTCGGAATCATTCTTAACTATCTGCGGGGTATATAATTTACCGCCGGCTATAGCCGTGATAAATCTTGCTAATTGAATAGGCGTAACGGTGGTAAAGCCCTGCCCTATTGCTAAATTAAAAGTATCACCGATTGTCCACGGAGCTTTTAATTTTTGTTTTTTCCATTCTTTGGAAGGAATAAATCCTGAACTTTCCGAGGTTAAATCAATACCGGTTTTTGAACCGAAGCCGAATTTTCTAGCAGTTTCTAATATCTTATCACCCCCTATTATCCTTGATAATTCATACATATAAATATTACAAGAATGTTTTATAGCCCCAAGCATATCTAAAGTACCGTGACCGTGATGGTTCCAACATCTAAAACTATTAGTACCTAGCACCGACGCGCCGTTACAGAAAAAAGTTTTATCAGGTTTTATGCCTGATTCTAAAGCAGCTAATACGGTAATTATCTTAAAGACGGAACCGGGAGGATAACAATTTTGTACCGTTTTGTTGATTAACGGCTTATAAGGATCGTTAGTTAAGCTACTCCAATAATCATCCGATAATTTACTAAAATTATTTGATTCAAATACGGGAGAAGCAGCAAGAATTAATATATTACCGTTTGTAGTATCCATAACTATTGCCGAACAACCTTGTTGATTTAGGTATGGTTGTATCTGTTTTTGCAGCTTAGCATCAATATTTAAATGGATATCTATCCCTGATTTACTAGCTACGTTAGTAATCTCCCTTACCTGTTTACCAAAGGCATTAACCTCGACTTTTTTATAACCGAATTCACCGCGTAATTTGTGTTCGTAATATTTTTCAACTCCGGATTTACCGATATTAAAATCACTTAAATTATAAATATTTAATTCTTGCTCTTTTTTCTCTTGTTCATTCACACGACCGGTATAGCCGATTAAATGACAAGTAACTTCTGAGAACGGATAAAATCTTGAATATCCTATATCAATAAACATTGAGGTTAATTTTTGTTTTTGCTCTTCAATTAAAGATACTTGTTGCCAATCAAGCTGGTCGAGTATCATTAAAGGTGTATGCCTACCGGATTTTTTGATTTTTTGCTTAATATAACTTTGTTTTTCTAACGACAAATTCAAAATTTGGCTTATCAAAGCTAATTCATCTAAATACTTAACGTTGCTATTTCTATCTATTAATAACTGAAAACATGCTTGATTTGTTGCTAGGATATTACCTTCCAAATCATAAATTCGTCCTCTTGCCGGAGGAATAACCACAAAATTAATACGATTTTTATCGGATAACGTTTTATATTCTTCACTTTTAATGAGCTGCAAATAAAACATACGCACCCCTAAAAACGATAAAAGCCCTAGCTTGCCTATGCCGATTAAAAAGGCTCGACGCGATACTAATTGATCATGTAATATTTTTTTGTTTAGCATTTTTTTTGAAATAATCTAATGGATAGTCAAGTAAAAGACGAATTAAATTATATGAAAATATAGTCGTTAAATATTGAAATAATATTGTAATATAACCGTCCGAGTGAAAATTCTTTATAGATATCAATAAATATCTAAGATTTAATATAATAAAGCAATAGGTACAAAAAATAATAAAATTTGTGAGATAATTTTTAGCAAGAAAAAACCGTGAGGCTAATTTAAAAAATAAATGAGCTAATAAAAAAACTAAAGAATTTGTCCCCAAAGGCATTGAATATAGCGGATCAAGCAGCATGCCGGCTAAAAATATCATCCACAAGCTTAAATTATAAAAAGAAGTAAAATAATAAATAAGGATTATTTCACAAGCAGGAAAAATAGCGCTTTCCATATTAATTTTAAAGTTCGTTACCGGAAATAATAGTATAAAAAAGCATATTAAAATAAATAATAGCTTTAATACTATTTGCGCTACTTCTTTAAATATTTCCGGAGCTGCCTTCGAGGATATTTTGAACATTATAATAATCCAAGTTCCAAAGCTACCGAGGAAATAAGCGGCATCAATAGATTATATTTTCGTATAAAATCTAAAACCAATTTTACCGCTTCTCTTCCTTCTACTAGCCCTTTATATTCTTGTAAAAATTTCTTTTTATCCTCTTGAATTCCGAGTTCATAGCCAAATCTTGCGTTACGTGATATTTTGGAATAACAGGTAAGAATCAAATCTCCAAGAATACAAGGCTCAAACAAAATATTCGGATCGCTTTGCATGCCCCCAAGAGCTTTTGATAAAATTTTTATTTCTTTTAAAGCATCCGTAATAAGCAAAGCCCTAGCGTTTTCTCCCTGTCCGCTTGCTTCATACAAACCGCTTTTAATGGCAATGATGTTTTTTACGGCTCCGGCTATTTGTAGTGTTATAATGTCATCACTACTAGTGGTAACAAAAAATTCCGAGGCTAAACTGATTGCCAGCTTATCGGCTAAATCCTTATCAGAACTTGCAATAGTTACCCCGGTTAATAACCCATTTGCTATTTCTTTAGCTAAATTCGGTCCGGCAATAAAAGCTATCGGGTTATCAGGCAATATAGATTTCACTCTAGCCGATAATAGCTCGGTAGGGTTATTTGCAAAGCCTTTTGTTGCAATTAATAAAATACCGGTCGGTGAAATACCGGAAGTTTTTAATAGCTTTATTGCACTATCAAAAGCTATAGAGGGTGTAGCAATAATAATTACTTCAAAATCCTTGACGGTAGTTAAATCCGTAGTAGCTATTATATTATTCGGCAATATAATTTCGTCTAAATATTTACTATTAGTTTTCTTTATTGAAATTTCATTAGCAATTTCACTATCACGCAAGAATAAGGTAGCATTATTACAGCATCTAGCAACTTGGCAAGCAAGTGCCGTACCGAAACTACCGCCTCCATAAACTGCAATGTTTTTGAACATAAAAGGAATTACAGTTTTGCGGCGTCTAAATGAATAAGCATATTAATATATGTCTGGTAAGGGATACCTTTCTTAGAAGCCTTAAATTTCATTGCTTCAATATCATGTTCGGCAACCCTAATGGTAATTGATTTTTTTCTAACAACATGTTCCTTAGCGGCTTGCATTATCATTTCACGCTCTTTTGCATCATTACGTATTTCCATCTTTTCATAATTATCTTCAATGTCTTGTTCGTAAGCGTCTAATTTATATTTCATATAAATACCTGTTTTAATGTATAATATATTACATTATGTAAGTACTTTGTCAATACATTTAAACCGGATTAGACTAGCCCTTGGATAACCTAATCTAACAGTTTAATAGTTTATTCTTGCATTTAATAATAAAATAAGTTGAATAATATTTTTCCTTATTATAATATAATATATATGTTATATAAATTAAAGTAAGGTAATTATGAAAAATTACTATTCTACACTTACTAGTAAAGGGCAATTAACTATTCCTACCTTTATAAGAGAAAAGTTAGATTTATCTTCAGGTGTTAAAGTTGAATTCATTATTCAAGATAATTATATAATACTTATACCTATTAATAATTCAGTAAGGAAATTACAAGGTATCCTACCAAAACCTCAAAATATTATTAATTGTGAAGAAATGGATGAAGTTATTAGAGGCCGGTATGATAGGTATTGATACTAACGTTTTGGTTAGATATTTAACTCAAGATGATGAAAAGCAAGCAACTATTGTAAATAAAGTAATAAGTCAATATGAAAATCAAGCACAATCAATATTTATTAATAATATAGTAATATGTGAACTTATTTGGGTTTTGGAACGAGGCTACAAATATTCTAAAAAAGAAATAACTGATGCAGTAAGAGCTATATTATCAACTACAGAATTCGTATTTGAACAACCTGAGACATTGTGGCTCTCTCTCAATGATTACGAAAAATATAATGCTGATTTTTCAGATATTTTACTGGGTAAAATTAATAAGGTGTATGGATGTATTTCTACTATAACTTTTGATAATAAAGCAGTAACATTAAAAGAATTTAGTGAACCTAAGAATTATAATACCCTATGATTTTTTACTCTATGTCATTCCCGTGAAAACGGGGCGTTGTTGCGTGGATAAGAAATTGCCATAAAAAGGGTGTCATTCTAGCTAAAGGCGGGAATCTAGAAAGTTAATAGTCATCCTGAATTTATTTCAGGATCTACTACAAATAGATGCTGAAACAAGTTCAGCATGACAAAGAAAAGCCTGGATTCCAGCTTTCGCGGGAATGACATCGAACACGCTTTAACCTATCATATAATAATCCCAACTGACAAATTAACTTATATCACACAACATATGATCCCCTTCTATTCCAATTAACCTAGCTTTAATAATTTGTCCTACTTCCACGGGACTCGCAAGCTTTACCGGAATAAAATTTTCCGTGTGGGCTAGTTGATTATTTTCTATCAATAATTCTACTTTTTGCCCGATATGCCTTTTATAAAATTCATGCAATTGTTTTTGCCCTTCTTGGCGTAAAATTTCGGCTCTTTCTTTTCTAACTGACTTTAGCACTTGCGGCATTTTAGCGGCCGGCGTTCCCTCTCGCTCTGAATAAGGAAACACATGCAAATATTGCAAACCGGCTTCCTCGATTAATGCCCTACTATTCTCAAACATCTCTGAAGTTTCTGTAGGAAAGCCGGCTATAATATCGGCACCGAAAGATACCTCCGGTCTAATAGCCCGTAACTTACGGCAAAAATCAATAACATTTTGACGATTATGGCGACGCTTCATTCGCTTTAATATCATATCATCACCGGCTTGCAAACTAATATGAAAATGCGGCATTATTTTTGGCGAATATGCTATAAGATTAAAAAGTTCGTCATCAATTTCCGCCACATCAATCGAGGATAACCTAAGCCTGGTGAGTTCCGGTATTAACCCAAGCACGCGCTTAATCATTTGTGCAAATGTCGGCGACCCAGGAAGATCGGGACCGTAAGCGGTAACGTCCACGCCGGTAAAAACAACTTCTTTAAAGCCGTTCCGTACTAAATGTTTGACCTGATTTGCTATAGCACCGATAGGGGTGGACCTACTATTACCTCTACCGTAAGGTATTATACAAAAAGTACAACGATGATTACAGCCGTTTTGTACTTGAATAAATGCCCTTGACTTGCCGTCAAAACTGCTTACTAAGTGATTCGCCGTTTCTTTAACCGACATTATATCGTTAACCGCGATTTTTTCGTCCGTCAATCGGTAATGCTCGGCAAAAAGTTTTTCCTCATTACCGATAACTTTATCGACTTCCGGCATATCGGCAAATATTTTAGGCTTATTTTGAGCCGAGCAACCGGTGACGATAATTTTTAAATCAGGATTGTTTTTTTTTGCTTTACGGATAGCTTGCCTTGCTTGCTTTTCGGCTTCACTAGTCACTGCACAGGTATTAAACACCGTTACATTCTCAAGACCCGATAATACTAGATTTTTCCTAATTACTTCACTTTCATAGATATTTAACCGACAGCCAAACGTCACTACTTCTTGTGAGTTAGTCATAATAAAACTCTCCGCTAGCAACTAAGCTAGCAGGACCCGTCATTATTATATGCCCCTTCTGCTCGGACATAATAAGGCTACCTAGTTTAAATACTACTTCACTTGGAGAGTGCATAAAGCCCAGTTTTAAACTTGCCGCAAAACTTGCACAAGCACCGCTACCGCAGGCAAGCGTCAGCCCTGCCCCTCTCTCCCAAACCGATAAGTAAATTTTATTATCCTTAACTTCGGCAAAATTAACATTTACGCCGTCCTTAAATAATTCTTTATCTTGTAATTTCTCACTAATTATATTTTGATCTTGAGGCTCAACTTTACTAAAAATAACCAAATGCGGATTACCGATATCAACACAAATAGTTTCTTTTAAATCAATCATATAACGCTCAGCAACCGCCCAAATCTTTTCACGCTCAGGCATCCAAGATTCATTGAAGCTAACTACTCCTACATTAACGCTAATTTGATCGTTATTATCAACACTACATAATAGTTTTTTATCAACTATTGTTATAGTGATATTCTTTTCGCCCGATTTAAGATATAATAACTTAGCAAGACATCTTGAAGCATTACCGCATAATTTAGCACTAGAGCCGTCTATATTGTAAATGACCATTTCATAATAATCGAGATGTTTATCATAAATAATAAACTGATCACAGCCGATCCCTAGACGGTGATCGGCTATATCTTTAGCGAGCCGTACTAAGTTACATTGCTTCGGCAAATCATTTGCATCAACGATAACAAAATCATTCCCCAATCCATGCATTTTTACAAACTTAATTTTCTTTATCATTTTATGGATTCTAATATTTTGAATTCATTATTATAGCAAATTTCTTTGAATTATACTATATTGTTTGTTGTAGTGTCAAAAATATAAAAAGTTCGATGTCATTCTAGCTTAAAGGCGGGGCGTTGTTGCGTGGATAATAATTTACTGTATTATGGTTATTATAAGTACAGTGTCATACCGTGGCTTGACCACGGTATCCAGAAAAAACCTTAATAAAAGACTGGATGCCGTGGTCAAGCCCACTACTGTACGAACGTTGAAAAAAGGCTGTGTCATGCCGTGACTTGATCACGGCATCCAGGAAAATAAAGCCATATTAGACTTATTTTAGAATCTTTTTATGATATTATAAAGCTGGATTCCGTGGTCGTAGCCACGGAATGACAGAATTTTTACCTCTTTATTTAAACGTTCGTACAGTAGTGGGTCAAGCCACGGCATGACACCGAAACACTTTGCAAAAATTCGAGCCATGCAACAACGCCCCGCCGCAGCTAGGAATGACATAGAAAAATAAAAGAGTATAAATGAAAATTCTGAACATTATGCTAAGCCGTGACCTTGGCGGTATTCAGCAGGCTTTTTTAGATTATAGTAGCGCCCTGCGGCTGCAAAAAGTTGAAGTTATTAATGTAACTAGCTTTAGAGCAAAAATAAATGCCTTCTTACCTTCAAAAAATTTTATATTGGGCTATAAATTACCGAATTTAGCACCCATAGATTTTTTTTCAAGCCTTATTCTTAAATATATAATCTATAAAACCAAACCTAATATAATTATCGCCCACGGCAATAGGGCAATAAATTTTAGTAAATTTGCTAAATCTAAACACATAAAACTAATCGGGATTGCTCATAATTATAGCTTAAAAGGCTTAAAAAAATGTGATTATGTGATTGCTTTAACTAAGCATATGAAAAAGCATTTGTTAACACATAATTTTACTGATTCAAAAATTTTCCTTCTACCGAATATGATAAATATTAAAAAGGATTTTATTCCGCATAAACTATATACAAATCCTATAGTGATCGGCATGATTGCTAGATTAGTACCTAAAAAAGGAGCGAATGTTTTTATAGAAGCGATGCATATTTTAAGAGAAAAAAGATATGAATTTAAAGCAATTATCGGCGGGAACGGCGAAGAGGCAAAAAAATTATTATCCTTAACGGACAAATTGGGACTTAAAGATTATATATTATTTACGGGCTGGGTTAAAGACAAGGATAAATTTTTTGCAGGGCTTGATATTTTTTGCCTTCCGTCATTGCATGAACCTTTCGGTATTATATTACTTGAAGCTATGGAGGCTAGTTTACCGATAGTCAGCTCTAACACCGAAGGTCCTAGCGAAATTTTAACCCATATGCAAGAAGGATTACTTTGCGAAAATGCCTCAAGTGAAGATTTAGCCGAAAAAATTATGTATCTTATTGATCACCCAAATAAAGCGCAAAAATTTTCTCAAACTGCCTATTTAAAATTAAAAGAAAATTATGATATTAACATCGTTTCTAAAAAACTAGTTGCATTTTGTGAATCTATTTAATGCCGTATCTTGCTTCCGATACCAAAAACGTTGTTGCATGGCCTGAAAACGGGAATCCAGTCTTATTTATGTCATGCTGAACAAGTTTTGCGCATCTTTTTAGTAGATACTGAAATAAATTCAGGATGACTATTATTTTCTGGATTCCCGCTTTCGCGGGAATGACATACTGCTGCTTTTATTGAGCCGTGCAACAACGCCGATACCAAAAGAAATATACCGGCAAACCGCTAAAGGTAAACATACTAGCGATAATTAAAGTTTTTAAAGGTGTTTCGTAAATAATCCAACCACAAAAAATAATCGATAAAATGCCGATTAGCGGATAATAATAAGCCGCTTTTTCTTTGGAAGTAAAAAGTATTTTTAAAAATGCTATACCGCAAATCAAATAAACGAATAAAAAAGCAACTACCGACATCTCCATTATTTGAGTGATTTGATCAAAGAAACTCTCATTAGCCGTAAAAATCAATAAAGGTACGATCCCCCCGCAACTTATTATAAGCCCCCATATAGGTGCGTCGTCGGCATTTTTCTTAGCAAATAAGCGAGGCATTAGCCCGTCTTCCGCAAGCCCTAATGCGATTTGCCCGCTTGTTAACACCCAAGCATTTAACGTACCGATACAGATAACCGACGCTATCAAAGAGATTAATAAATGCCATCCCCCGCCGAAAAGTAACCGAGCCGCATCAACATACGGCGCTTTAGAATGCATTAATTGCGTGCCGGAAATTAAACCCATTATCCCGATGCTATTGATAAGATATAGAGTCGCTACGCAAATAGTACCGAACACTATAGCCCTTGGGATCGTCTTTGAAGGATTAATTACCGAACCCGCCGAAGTAGTAGCGCATTCTATGCCGATAAAGCACCAGAAAGTTAGTAACGCTACTCGTCCCATAAGCTCCGGCAGTCTTAAGTTAACCACTTTTTCATCGGTAACAAAATTATTAAGGTCAAACCGATATAATGCGCATATTGCCACTATCAATAAAGGAATAAACTTTAAAATAGTAAGAAAAAACTCGGCACGCGCCGCTATTCCCGGACCTTTAAAATTTAAAGCGGCAATAGCAATTAATAATGATATTTCGAGAATCAAATAAACCATATTAGTTTGATCACCGATTAAAGGAGTTAAATAACCTATTGCCGAAATAATCACCGCACCGGTACTAACAAAGGAAATAATCCAATAAGTCCAACCGGTAAAAAAAGCGGCAAAATTACCGAATGCCTCTTGAACATATACATGCGGACCACCGGTTTTCGGGAATTTTGCACATAAAGCGGCAAATAACAACGCAATGCTAATAGCACCGCAGGAGGATAATATCCAGCCCCAAATACTATATATACCGAAAGGGGCTAAACTGGCCGGTAATATAAAAATTCCCGTGCCGATTTGGCTACCGGTTACCAAAGCGAAAACCGACCAAAAACCTAGTTTTTTTAACATAAATTTTGTTGTGTTTTTGTTATTTGTGGA
Organism: Rickettsia endosymbiont of Ceutorhynchus obstrictus; assembly: GCF_964026565.1. Lineage (NCBI taxonomy): Bacteria > Pseudomonadati > Pseudomonadota > Alphaproteobacteria > Rickettsiales > Rickettsiaceae > Rickettsia > Rickettsia endosymbiont of Ceutorhynchus obstrictus. The sequence goes on along the minus strand of NZ_OZ032162.1, from coordinate 693,423 downwards.
GAGTTGGTAATGTACACCGTCATTGCGAAGCCACGAAGTGGCTGTGGCAATCTAAGCTATACTACTATGATTTTTACTCGATGTCATTCTAGTTCAAACGGAGCATTGTTGCATGGCTCGAAAATTAACAACAAAATCGTCATTGCGAAGCCACGAAGTGGCTGCGGCAATCTAAAAAATATAAATTTCATAGCATTTTTTACTATTTTTTCTCTAGATTGCCGCGTCGAAACTACGTTTCTCCTCGCAATGACGGGATAAAACCAAACCATGCAACAAAGCCCCGTGAAAACGGGAATGACCTATTGCTGCTTTTATCAATCTACGCAACAATATCCTCTAAATCACAAAAATATAGAGAAAGAGGATATTATGCAATGTTTTTTTGTAACCAATAAGAACTACAGGCAAAAAAATCGGGGTTAGCAAAGTTCTTTTTACCGTAACTAATTTCCTTGCCGTCAAGATCGAAAATATTACCGCCGCTAGCTTTGATTAAAGCATGACCGGCAGCGATATCCCATTCCATAGTTTGCCCGCCGAGTTTAGGATATAGATCAGCCTCTCCTTCCGCGATTAAGCATAATTTAATAGAACTTGCTATACTTTCTATCTTATTTATTAAATATTTATCCAAAAAATTCGTTGTTGCTTTATTTTGATGATGGAAACTAATCACCGCATTAAAACCGTTTTTCTTAGATTCTTGGTTAGCCGCCCCAAGCAAGGGAATTTCTACTGAATTTTGTTCAATTTTTAAGTTACCGTTCGCATCGGTATAATATAATTTAGCATTTGAAGGCTGATATATTAAGCCGATAGTCGGAATGCCGTTTTTTATAAGACCCATATTTATAGTATAAGTATCTTTACCGCTTATATAACTTTTTGTTCCATCAATCGGATCAATTAGCCAAAATGTATCGCTATTTAATAGCGGCAGCGGTTGTTCCTCACAAATTATTGTTACGCTAGGGGTTAAAATTTGTAAATCTCGATAAATAAGCTCGCTGATTTCTTTATCTGCATTGGATACAGGAGAACCGTCAAGCTTATCCTCAACTACTAATCCAACTTTCTTGATATCTAAAGCAATTTCTCCGGTTTTAATAATTAAATCTTTTAGGGCATTAATTAGATTACTCATAGCTAATATTTATTCATTCTCTTGTTGGCTTTTTAAAAAATTTTCTGCTTCCGCGTCTTCTAACCACTTACCGGTCTTCAGAAGCGTATCTTGCTGTAATTTGGCTGTATGTTCATCAGGATAGCCTATTATTCTTTGCCACCCCAAATATTCTATACCGTAATATTCTACATCGACCATTCTCAAAAAAGAATCTATTTTTTTTAGTTCCGTCTTATTATTTTCAAAAATTACAATTTTAAGGGGAGCGGAAGGTATAATTTTTAAAAACTTAATAAGAGTTTGGAGTTTGCTTGCAGTACCGGTAAATAATATACCTTCATAAAAAACAGGAGCATCTGCATCATGATCGTCAAACCTAAACATTTCTTTATTATTAACCTTATCCGTAAAATTAATATTAAATGCTCGAAGCTGACTATATTTCCACCCTTCAAAATTATTAATTAACTTACATGGCGGAGTTACTTCAGTAAAACCAAAAACCATTGCACCTTGCGATTTCATCTTATTTATAAAATCAGACCAATTCGGTTCTACTAACATCATCTGCCTTTGCACCATTAACGAAGCTATTATCCCGTTAATTGCATAGTTAGACTTTGCCAAGTTATATAAATTATCTACAAAAGCTATATAAGGATTATTATTATAGCGAAACATTTTCGATTGCGGCGTGATAATCGTATTATCTATATTAACTAATACCAGTGTAGCAGCATCAATTTGCGGCAATAATTTTTTAATTGTTATTGAATCAATGGAATAAGTAGGAATTATTTGACCGTAACTTATAAAAGGCATGACCAAGAAAAATAATAATAATAATTTGTTGTGTATACTGCTCATAAATGAAGAGTTAAAAATGTCACCGCGTGGCTTGGTAGGCGTTGTTGCATGGCTCGATAAAATCATAGTTGTCATTCCCGCGAAGGCGGGAATCCAAAAAAAATACTTAAAATAAACAAAATTATATAAAAGTTTACTATATAATTCGCTTAAATACTTTTCCGGATTCCCGCCTTCGCGGGAATGACATCGAAAATTCGAGCCATATGACAAGATATTTAGATTAATTGAGTGTACCGTCATAAGGATTTTTATTATTTTGCTTGTTGGTTTTGGTCGGTGAATTGGTTCTTTGTACTTTATTTACTTTGTTTACCAAATTATTAAAAAATTTAGTATAATACGCTAAATTCTTTTCATTATCATTTTCTTGATCGGCAGTAACATAATGATAGCCGGTATAAGCGATGTTAGAGTTATAACTACTAAGCTGCGCCTGCATAGAGCCTAATAGCTCTTCATCGCTACTGATTGCTATAAGAATTTTCGGCATAAATTTTACTTCAATTAAAAAATTAAGTATTAGCTCAGCCTGCGGAGTGTTATTGCTGCTTAATATACCTTTATAAAATACCGGATAAGTATTATCAAAACTTCGTAAATTATTAAAGATTATATAGTTACTTTGTGAGAAACTTCGAGAAAAATCAATATCAAAATTCTTCTTTAAATAATCGGCTAACCATATTTCAAGCGTAGGGATGTTATTAAAATTACCGGTGAAATTTTTACTAACCGCTATTATAGCTATATTGTTATTACTAATTATTTTTATAAAGTTCGGTAAAGCGGTATCTGCTAACTCTTGTTTATAATCAACAAGAAGTAATTGATCTATATAAACTTGCTTTGATTGTGGTTTAATCTTTTTAAAAATCGGCAATAATTTAGAATAGCCCTCTTGACCAAGCGCAGACGCTGAAGGCAATAAGGACTTAAATATTAGCTTATCGAGTCCTATAACTACTAGCATATCCTGCGGTAAATAGTCTTTATTATAAATTTCTTCAAAATCTTGATTTATTTTATCTAAGCTATCAACTTCAATAATTTCTGCTGTCGCAATGCCGGTACCGAACAATATTAAAGCAATAAAATATTTCTTAATAAATAATTTTAATTTCAAAAATAACATAATAATTAATAATTTTTTTATATTTTTTTGACGTCATTCTCGTATATTTAGTGGTAGCATATTGTTGTGTTAATATCAAATAATATCAATCAAAATATAGAAAAATATGTTCGGTAAGATTTTTAGCTCGTTAGGGGGTACGCTCGGTAGCACTTTCGGCGGAGGCATATTATCAACTATAGGTAGATTTGCCGGCAAGGCTTTCGGCGATTATTTAGACCGATTAAATCATGAACCGGAAGAATATCATCGCTTTAAAAATATTAAGGAAAGTTTTCATTTATCCACAGCTCGTTACGGCGAACCGATAGCTCTAGTTTTTGGTCTTGCCAGAGTTAGCGGCAAAATAATCTGGGCAAATCAAATTAAAGAAGTAGAAAATACGACTAGCTACAAAGAATATTTCCCTTATTTTCATCAAGTTAAATCTATCGGTAGTTTAACGGAATGCAAATATTACTTATCTTGCGCTATCAGCATATGTGAAGGAGAAATTACCGAAATTACTAGAGTCTGGGCAAATGATGAATTAATAAATTTGGGTAAATATAATTTTAGATTATATTTAGGTTCGGAAACTCAAACTCCCGATCCTTTAATTGAAAGCTGCTTAGGACTCGGTAAAACTCCCGCTTTTCGCTCTCTTAGCTATCTGGTATTTGAAGATTTACCGCTAGAAGATTTTAACGATTCTATTCCAAATTTTGCATTTGAGGTAACAAGAAAAGCTAATATCCCTATGGAGGCTAATTATTCAATAGTCGAGAATTTAATAAGTGCTATAAATATGATTCCGGGATCGGGCGAATATGTTTATGATACGATAGTACAATACAAAACGATAGAAAGCTCTTACGGCAGCGTTATCAGCCATACGGCAATTAACTCACATAATCAGCTTAATATTGCCGATAGCGTATTTAGCCTTAATCAATTACAAACTATTTGTCCAAATATAAAATGGATAGCACCGGTAGTTTCTTGGTTTGCCGATAACCTAAACACTGAACTATGTAGTATAAAACCGGCGATAGAATTTAACGATCCTCATACTAAATATTCGGCGGAATGGCGAGTAAGCCATTATAGCCGTGCGACCGCTAAAATTATTTCTAAAGATAATAACAATAATCCTAATTACGGCGGCAGCGTTAACGATGCTAGTTTACTTCGTTATCTGCAGGAACTTAAAAAGCGTAATCTAAAAATTATGTTTTATCCGATGTTTTTTATGGATGTACCGGGCAAACTGTGGCGTGGCTACGTTACCGGTTCGCCTGATTCTATCCATCAATTTTTTAATAAAGCAGAAGGATATAATAATTTTATTCTTCATTATGCAAGGCTTGTTAAAGATTATGTTGACGCTTTTGTTATCGGTTCGGAACTTATCGGTATTACGAGTATTAAAGATTCTGCCGATAACTTCCCCGGAGTTAATGAACTTATCAAGCTTGCTAAATTAGTCAAAGAAATAGTCGGCGTGCGGGTATTAGTCACTTACGCCGCTGATTGGTCGGAATATCATCATACAAGCGGCGGCTGGTATAATTTAGACCCGTTATTTGCCTCTCCCGACATCGATTTTGTCGGTATAGATGCTTATTTTCCTATAACTAGAACTTTAAACTCACAAATAACAGGTGAAGAAATTATAAAAGGTTGTCATTCAAGTGAAGGTTATGATTACTATCTAGACTCCGACGGGCAAAAGCAACCTCTATCTGCCGCTTATGCTTGGAAGAATTTAAGATATTGGTGGGAGAATCATCATTATAATCCTAACGGCTTAGTTACAAATTGGCAGCCGAAAATGAAAAAAATATGGTTTACCGAATTTGGCTTTCCTTCAATCGATAAAGCACCGAATCAACCGAATGTATTTTTTGATCCCTTTTGTCAAGACGGCGGAGTACCTAAATATTCTTCCGGTGCTACGGATTTTACAGTACAACGTACAGCGATAAAAGGTTTTTTAGAATATTGGCAAGCAGAGGAATATATTGAAGAAATGTTTTTATGGTGTTGGGACGCTAGGCCCTATCCTGCTTGGCCGCACGGTAATATTTGGCGCGATAATCATTTATGGGAAAAGGGACATTGGGTTAACGGTAAATTCGGTAGCTGTAGCTTGGCGGCAATAATTTTGGAATTATCTAATAAATGCGGTATCTCAATGCACAAAATCGATATTTCTACTATCGATGAGACAGTAGAGGGATTAGTGCTAAATAAAGTTTTATCAACAATAGATATTATCAATTCTTTAAGAATATTTTATTTTTTTGATATCTTGGCAAATGAGCGTGATCAAATCAAATTTATTAAACGCGGTTACGGCTCTTTACATAATTTAAATCAACAAGCATTAATAAAATTATCGGATAATAGTTATTTAAAACAAACCGAGATACCGAAAGAAAATATTATCAGTAAACTGGCGATTAATTTTATTGATCGTTTCAATAATTATAATAATTATTATTGTTACGTAAATAATGAAAATTCTTCAAATAACCCACCGCTAGCTCTAAAAATACCTATTATTTTATCTCCTATAGAGGCAGAGAGATTAGGGCAATTAATCCTAAAGAATGCCGCTTTAGAGAGCAAAATAATAAAATTCGTAATATTATCCATATTTCATGGTTATGAGCCGGGCGATTTTGTAATATTACATTATTTTAGTTACCGGTATCAAGTGAGAGTAGTGAGTATTGAATTATTAAACCTTACTTCTCTAATTACCGGTATTATTGATGAGGCAGATTCTTATTATTTACCGGCAGCAAGTACTACTGCTGTGGTAGAATCAATCAGCTTAGATGAGGCTAAATGTATTATTCTTGATTTACCTTTTAATATTGTCAGTACCGGCGACCGACCTTATTTAGCTGTTTATTTACAAAGCAATATCAATCAATTTTTATATATTTCCGAATCCGGCGATGACTATGTTAAAATAGCTAATTTAACTAAACGCACTTATATAGGGTCGGTAGTTAATTTTGACAATGCCGCAAATATTAATATTGTAACGGTCGATACGATATCCAAGCTTATTATTAGCTGTAAAAATTTTGAGGATATTGTAATTAATGATTGGAATTTAGCAATTTGGGGTCAGGAAATTATTAAATTTCAAAAATGGCAAAAACTAGATACTCATACCTACCAAATTCAAGAAATGATCAGAGGTAATTTTTCTACTCAACAATTCATATATTCTCATGGCAATAATGAACATTTTATTTTATTAGAACGCAGTCCTAATATAATTCCCGTATCGTCTAAATTAAAAAATAAAGCAGTCTATTTTAAAGTCGGCAACCTTAAACCGTGGAAATTTAACTTTCAAAACAAAGCAAATATAAAAGATAAATAATATTAATATAGTTAATTTAAGAATAATTATTTAGCATTTGACGGGATAAGATTAAGACCTGTAACCTTAGCGGTTTTTGCATTATCCAACAAAATATTTTCAATAAAAGCCTTACTAAAATTGGCATTTGTTAAATCGGTATTACTAAAATTCGTTTGATAAATCTTTGCTGACTCTAATACACTATTAGTTAATATTGAGCCGGAAAAATTTGTTTTATTAAGTGTTGCCATAGTAAAATCAGTATTTTCTAAAATAGAATTTTTGATTACGGCATTTGATAAATTTGCATTTTTAAAAATTGAGCCGGAAAAATCTGTTTTATCAAATGTTACATTACTAAAATCAAGGCTTTGAAAATTCATATTCGTTAAATCATTGATTTTTTGTAAGTCCTTAACTGAGCTTATTATTATTCCTGTCTGGAATTTATTAAAATCGTTACTATTTAAAATAATATTTTTAGTGAATAGAGCATTCACAAAGCTAGAATTTACATAAGTCGTATTATTTATTTGCGAATTTGTAATAGGGGAAGTATCGAATACCGTATTTGTTAAAGTGGAATTAATTAAAGCTATTTGAGACAAATTGCTTAAAGTAAACTTACCTTCTAAAAAGTTAACATTTTGTATTAAAGCTTTAGCAAAATTGACTTTAGTAAATTGACTATTTGAAATATTCGAGTTTATTATTCCACTATTGGTTAAGTCACTGCTAATAAACGCTAACTGTTTGATATCATTATTATTAAAAAACGTATTAACATAAGTAGAGTTTTCCGAGGTAATATTTGTCGCTTGTATTTTATTAAATTTTGCAAAATTAATATTGCTATTTTTTATTGATAAATTGCTTATTTTGTTATCATTAAAATTTGTATTATTTAGCAAACTATTTTCAACTCTTACCTGTTCTAAACTAGAACTACTAAAAGCGGCATTTTGAAAATCACACCCGACAATATTAACATTTTTAAAGATAGTAGATTGAAATGAAGAAAATGAAAATATGGAGTTATTAGCTTGAATATTATTAAAACTTGCTTCATTAAAAATGCTTTGAGTAAAATTTGAATCTTTAATAACTAACGAATTTAACTTAGCTTTACTTAAGTCGACTGATTCAAAATAATTATTACTTAGATTGCTGTTACTTGCCGATATCCCCTGTAAATCAGCACCGTAAAAAATAGAGTTTAATATTGTCGTATTTTTAAAACTACTACTTCTAAGGCTAGCTTTTTGAAAATTAACATTTTCTATATTATTATTATTCCAAAGCGTGGAAGTGAATTTTGCATTTTCAAAATTTACATTTTTAACAAGGGTTTTATTAAATGCGGTATCGGTAAAATTTGCTTGGATAAAATTTGTATCTCTTAATGTTGCCCCTTCAAAAATAGAACCTTGAAAATCAGAGCTATAAGCAGATACATTTTGTATTACTGAATTTGAGAAATCGCTTTCTTGTATTATCGCATTTGTTAAAATTGCTTGTTGTAAATTTGTACCGGAAAAATCAACACGTAATATTTCACAGAAACTTAAATCTATTCCCGATAAATCTTCATTAGTTAGTTTTACGCCAATTAATTTCAATCCTCTTAAATTTGAACCGAATTTATCTTTAATATTAACTTTAAGTTTTTTAGTATTTTGAGCAGCTATATAATTTTTAATTACTAGACTTTGCTTATCAGTCAGCAAACCGTTTGCATCACGAGTCGGTTCTGAACAAGCGGTTAAAAATAATAAACTTGCTATACATAATAAATATATATACTGCTTATATTTCAGGAATTGGATTTTATTAAGCATTAACTTCCTCATACTCTTCATCATTTAGTCTATTTAGAGGAACATGTAAACTTAACAATTTTAATTTACGATGTAGGGCCGAGCGTTCCATCCCCACAAAGGATGAAGTTTTAGAAATATTGTTATTAAAACGACTCATTTGAGCCGATAAATATTGCCGTTCAAAAACTTCTCTAGCTTCTCTAAGCGGCATAGATAACATATCAAAGCTATCTTCCAATTTAGTAAGATTAGCACTATTCGTTAAAATCTCGGAGGGTATCATATAAGGCTTGATTACTTCATTATTGCCGGAGGTTAACGGGTTCATAATTAAAGTCCATTCAACTACGTTACGTAACTGTCTGATATTACCCGGCCACTCGTAAGATTGAAGAGCGGCGATAGTTTCATCGGCAAAATTACGCTCTTTTAACCCTGAAAATTTAGAAAGCTGTTTTACAAAATACTTGACTAACAGAGGTATATCTTCTTTCCGTTCATATAATGAAGGCACTTTTAAAGAAGCAACGTTAAAACGATAATAAAGATCTTCTAAAAATTTACCGTTATTTACTTCTTCTTGCATGTTTTTAGAAGTACCGGTTATTATTTTTATATCAAGTTTGATATTTTTCCCGCAAGGTTTTTTTATTGATTGGTCCTTTAAAAATTTAAGAAATTTTATTTGGATAGGTATAGGAATATTACTAACTTCATCAATATATAACGTACCGTTATTAGCAAATTCCAGTAAGGTAGGGCGTTTATTACCGTTTTCTACTTTATCTACCTCCCCGAATAATTCTTGATGAATCTTTTCGGTACTCATACACATCGGGCTAAAAATAATGAAAGGATTATTTACTCGCTTAGACTTTTTATGAATTAATCTTGCAGCAAGTTCCTTACCGCTACCGACTTTACCGTGAATCATAACACGGCTAGTAGCAAAAGCTGCTTTTTCAATTTCTATTTTATGTTTTACACTAACGGAAGATTCGCCTATTAGTTCGGTTTTATCTATAACTTTTGATTTAAGATCAATATTTTCGCGTTTTAATTTTGTTACTTCGCATGCTCTTTTAAGTAAAATAACTAGCTTATCATTACTAAACGGCTTTTCTATATAATCATAGGCACCTATTTTTATAGCATTTACCGCAGTTTCAATTGTACCGTGTCCACTAATTATTATTACCGGCATTAACGGATAACGTTTTTTTATTATCTCTAAAATTCCGAGCCCGTCAATTTCACTCCCCTGAAGCCAAATATCCAAGATAACCGCCGATACGGGTTTTTCGGCAAGTATTCTCAAAGCCTGGGTACTATTAGCCGCCACTTTAGGATTAAATCCTTCATCTTTTAAAATTGCGGCAACTATATTTCTTATATCTTCTTCATCATCTACTACAAGAACATCGATTAGCGACATTGGTTTACCTTAAAATATTAATGTAAATATATACGTTAGTGCTGAATATAAAAGAAATCAATAGTTTTTTATAACATTTTTGTCACAATATATATTTAGGGTATATTATTGGAGGAAAATTGATAGGATTAAGTTGTTGCATGGCCCTAAAAAAGTGCCGTATATCATTCTAGCTAAAGGCGGGACCTTGTTGCATGGCTCGAATTTTTGCAAAGTGTTTCGGTGTCATCTAGTTGCTTGACCACGGCATCCAGTCTTTTTATTAAGATTTTTCCGGATACCGTGGTCAAGCCCACTACTGTACGAACGTTTAAATAAAGAGGTAAAAATTCTGTCATTCCGTGGCTACGACCACTTCAGTCCAGCTTATAATATCATAAAAAGATTCTAAAATAAGTCTAATATGGCTTTATTTTCCTGGATGCCGTGATCAAGTCACGGCATGACACAGCCTTTTTTCAACGTTCGTACAGTAGTGGGTCAAGCCTCGGTATGACAAGTTTTAAGCGATTTTAACCATCCACACAACAATGCTTTCCCGTTTTCATGGGAATGACATAGAATCGATAGGTATAACAACATTTATTTACTGTTGTGTCTGCTGATTCTGCTGAAGCTGTGGAGTCTGTTGGTTCTGCTGAATTCTATTTTGTCTTTCTATTTTCTTTGCTTCTCGAGCTTCAAGCCTTCTTTGTTCTTTTGCTTTTTCTTCTATAGAATTAAGGAAATAATAAGTAAACACTAAAAAGCCAATTAGCAAAGGAACAAAAGTAAATAATATTGCTTTGAGCTGCTTTTTTGAATCCTCAGCTTTTTGCCTTTTTTCTTCTTCTGTTTCTTCCTCTTCGTGCAGAGGAGTTAATAACTTTTTTTCTTCTTCATTACTCATTTTTTTCCTCGTTTATATGGTTATTAAGATAAATCAACCAACAATTTTGCTAAAATTATAAACCGGCTTCCACTATTTTAATATAACGATTTTACTAATCTAAGATAAATTTTCTTAATACGTAAATATACCGGTTAATTTGAAGTAATAAAATTGTTTTTTTATATAATGATGGAAGCTAAACATCACATTATTCTAATTAAAAAATAATGAAAATAAAAATATAGTCAAGTATTTAAGTTGCTCTATAAAATAAAAAGGCACTTATTGGTTTATATTTGTCTTTTTTTGAATAAAAACTTTTAATAACTTTAGTTATGCTATTAAAAAGGTTATTTATCCAAATCATTTTAGATTTAATTTATTATCCGGTCGGATTATCTAAACTAAAAATTTTCTTATTATCGTCATATGAAAAAATTTCCGCGTATCTTCCCCAGGCTATTATAGATTTTAAAGTCATAGCGGCATCTTCTTTAGATAATTTATCTTCAAGTTGCATTTGAAAACGAGATAATGGAGCTTTATGATCAAAACGCTGATGTAGAATTTCACATATATAAGACGCAATGGATATATTATCAAGCAAGTGTTTTGCTAGCATTTTTTTACGCGTTTCGGAATCACCGGCGGCAAACTCTTTCCCGGCTTTATTTAATTTAATATTATCGTATGTTAGGATTGCAAACTTTAATATATCTAATGCCCCGACTATACGAAGGATTTCTTCGGTATTATTAATATGAAAAATTTTAGATAATTCGGCAAGACTAGCAGTGCCTTTATAAGGAGGAGCAAATAAAGCTTCCACACTACCGATTAATTGATTTATTTGAGTTAAGTGAATTTTTTGATTAATATTAGAAATATCAATTTTCTTATCACTAACTGAAGATTTATCGGAAGCGGATACCATCAGTCCATAAATTTTGTCGGCCATAACGCGAAATTCGGCAGTTTGGTTATCTCTTGGACGCGGCAGCGTAATAGGTAACTCCGACACAATACGCCCGGGATTGGATGAAAAAATTAATACTTTATCCGCCATAGTTATAGCTTCCTCAATAGAATGAGTAATAATAACTACCGATTTCATTTGAGTTTTACCGTTACTCCATAAATCAAGAAAGTCATTCTTTAAGTTATTTGCCGTTAACACATCAAGAGCGGAAAAAGGCTCATCCATAAGCAAAATTTCCGGTCTTAAAACTAAGGCTCTAGCAAAGCCTACTCTTTGTTTCATCCCTCCGGATAACTCTCTTGGATATGCCGATTCAAAACCGTCAAGCCCTATTAAATCTATAGCGGCTAATGCTCTAGTTCGACGTTCCTGTTCAGAAATTTCTAAAGCTTTTAAACCGAGTTCAACATTTTCAAGAACCGTAAGCCACGGAAAAAGGGCAAATGTTTGAAATATCATACCTATTTCAAAACAATCATTAGCTTTTTCTTGGTTATGGTAAATTAGCTTACCGCTAGCAGGGCTGCTTAAGCCGGCAATTATTCTAAGCAATGTTGACTTACCGGCTCCCGATTTTCCAAGAATAGCAACTATTTCATTAGATTTTAAAGTAAGGTTAATATTATCAAGTATTTTTTTTCTTACATTTTTATTAGTCATAACGGTTTGAATTGCGGAACTAAGTGTAAGTAAACTATTATTAATCATTACCATGAACCATAGAAGTTATACTGTTCGTATGTCATTTTTGTATGAATCAGAAATTACTATATTTTGAGTATTTTTAAAAATGCGTCGGTATCATGCCGTGGTTAAGTCAGGCGTTGTTGCATGGATGGTTAAAATCGCTTAAAACTTGTCATACCGTGGCTTGACCCACTACTGTACGAACGTTGGCTTTCAGGTTGTTTTTCCGTCATTGCGAGGAAATTTACTATAGTAAATTGACGAAGCAATCCAGTAAAAATGCTAATTTTAGCATAATTTTATTATGTTTTATGGATTGCCACAGCCACTTCGTGGCTTCGCAATGACGATTTTGCAACGTTCGTACAGTAGTGGGCTTGACCACGGTATCCAGAAAAAATTAAAAAGCCTGACTGGATGCCGTGGTCAAGCCACGGCATGACATCGCGGTACTTTTAAAGAATACCCAAAATATAGCAATTTTCGAGCCATGCAACAACGCCGCTCAAGCTACGGTATAAAAGCTTTAGGCACTTTTTACCGTCCACGCAACAAATAACATCGAGTGTTTTTACCACTCGTATTTATATAGCACATTCATTATCTTTTTTGCTCGTATCATCCTCGTCTTCTCTGATAAATTTCTGCTTTACCTTAGATTTCCGGTTATATGTCTTACTATTATCATTTACGGGAGAATAGGTCGAAGGCGCGTAATTTGTAACCGGCGGAGCATAATTTCGCTCTTGCGCGGCACCCGGACAGGAATATTTTGATAAATCTTGCCTGGTTTCCTTAAGCATGGCCTTAATCTGCGCTAGTTCCTGCTGCAATTTTTCTTCTTTATCGCTATTATTTTTTCTAACTTTTTTATTTGCTTGAGTTAGGGAGGAATCATCAATATAGTTAGCATCGATATTTTTTTGAGCTTTTTGACGGGTCATATCTCTCTTGATCATTTTAAGATACATATCACGATTTCTTTTTGATGGATTAATCGTTTCGCTACTTAAAGGATTATCATTATCGTCGTCGTCATTATCCTCATCAAGATTATCTTCGACAATATTCTTTTTAGCCAAATTAATATATTTACCGTTATATAAAGGTCTACGTTTACCGCCTTCAAATCCTTTACTATCAACTAATTTATTATTTGCAGATTTTTTAAAATAGTCTCTAAATCCGTCAGTACAACCTGAAAGAAGAAACAATCCTAAAAATAAAATAATACACTTTTTTAACATAATATAACCTAAGTAATCTTTCTATATCGTTAATTAATGCCATAGAACTACAAAAGTTGCAAGAATCAAATGAAGATAAAGACTGTTTAAAATAAAAAATTGTGTTGATGTTATTGTTGTGAGGATTGAAAACACAAAAAATCTACTCATTTTTAATATTTATATTTAATTCTTTAATCAAAAGTTGTATAAGAATATAAAATTAAATACTCTATATTATGGAAGACATTAATTGCTGGGAAGAAAAGTTTGAAATTTGCGATTATGCTAAAAAACTATTGAATAAAATTACCTATTTAAACAGGTTAGTAAAGCACCCGATAGATATTAGAGAAGTTAAGAAGGGTCTTTATTATGCACGAAAATATCACGGTCCTCAAATGCGGCAATCAGGCGAGCCTTATTATTCCCATCCGGTAGCAGTTGCTTATATGGTGGCAGAATTTACGGCTTATGAAGTACCTAAACTTTTTATCCCTAGTATGTTAAATGCTGCCTTATTACACGATACTATAGAAGACACGCTGCTTACGGAAGAGGATATTGCCGCTATTTTTGATAGAAACATTGCAAGTCATGTGGAAGGTTTAACTAGAATTAAACCATACGGCAAAATTAATACTGAGGAAAATTTAAATTTATTAATTCAGCAAAAACGCCATGATACGGCACTTATAAAAATCTTTGATCGAGTGCATAATTTACAAACATTAGGAGCAAAATCTCCTGAAAAAATTCAGAAGATTATAAAAGAAACGTTAGAGCATTTCCTATATGTTTGTGCATATTTTGAAATATACAACATCGAACACGAATTAGTCAAACTTTGCCGTGAAATGATTGAACAACAAACTAATTTTAAAAAAATGGCTTTAAAAGAAAAAATTCTTAATGCTGATAATTACCTTGAAGTCTTTCAAGCGATTCAAAATGCGTCAATCCATAATAAAACACTATTCCAACAGGCATCATAATAAGAAGAATACCGTAATTTCCTAATATAGTTACTAAATAAGCCATGCCAAAAGAGGTAATTACATATATAAAAATTTTTGAGAATGCGTATAAAAGACTAGTAAAAGTAAATCTCTTAAATATAGGAAAATTTTTAAAAATTATAGGAGAAGTAGGGGGATTAGTACTAATTATAGCTAATAACAATTGTACTTTAAATAGATCAGCGGCAGTAATTATATTATTTAAAAAATAAATACTAATAGGCATAAACAATAAAAATACTATCCCTTTTATTTTTAATATTTTAAGTGGATGAAATTTTAATGTTAAGAAAACTAATATAACCATTAAAATTAACTGCACGACAGAAATACATAAGCTATTTTTTATAATTTCAGAAGCTGAATAATTAAAATTTGTTTTTAGTAAATTGGCACAATGAATGTAAATCAAATAAAAACAAGCAGGCCATAAAGTTAAAATTAGAAAATAGGCTAAACATGTTTTTTTATTCACTTTTTCATCGACATATTCTTTATAAGGTAATTTGTCAGTATTTATGCCAAAATCCTCTAAAGTTTTTTTTATTCGACGTTTTGCGTCAACAAATTCGGTTGATTCTCGGAGTCTAGTTCTTGCTAAAAATCCTACTAAAGCTATTATAGCCCCGCCCCAAAAAGCGTAACGCCAGTTTAAAAGGTATGTAGTACTAATAATACCAAAAACTAATGCACTTATCCCTCCTAGAAGAGAAGATATAGCTATTATACCTACACACAAATATTGAGCAGGAGGTTTTGTAGTTTCCGTTGCATATAATTCTGCCCCTATTATTTCTCCCATTGAAGATATACCTTGCGACATACGGCAGATTATCATAATACACGAAACTATAATACCTTTTTCCTCATAAGTTGATAAAGTAGCCATAACAACGCATGATACTGCCATTATAAAAGTAGTGATAATTACGGTAGCTTTACGCCCGATATTATCGCCGATCCATCCTATTGTAATAGCAGCAAACGGTCTTAACACATAAGTAGAGCAGAAAGCCGCTGCCGATAAAAGTGAAGCAACTTTGGGGTCAGTTTTAGGAAAAAATAAATCATTTAGCACCACTGCCATATGGACATAAAGCATTAGGTCAAAATATTCTAGAAAAGTACCTATAGACAGTAACCCGATAGCTTCCTTTTGTTGCCTGGTTAAACTTCTCTGCTCATCTCGATAACCTAACATTTTTTGCGATTTTTTAATTAAATTGCAAATACGATATGCTTTTTCTATTGAAAGTCAATAGGAGTTTTTATTTATTTTTTGAAAAGCTGTTATTAAATAAAGGAAGTTACTGAGAGATTTTATAAATAGATCAATAATATACTACTCATCTTTCAAGAATTTTTTTTATTTATATCCTAAGATTCACGTACTCGCTTATATTTTTAATAAGCTGTACGCCCTCATTCTTCAAAATAAAAAATCCAAATTCAAAATACGAACAGTATACACAAATTCCTAAATTTTAAAGATTGTAGGATAGTGAAAAGCTTTAGTTCTTATTCCGTAACGGCATCAAAATAGCCTTTATAAGTTTATGCAAATTGGCAATTTCTACCTTATCACGGGAAGAGAAATTACTTATAGCACAACTATAAAGATCCTGAGAAGTAGAACTCATATTTGTCCATAATATATTACCGGTTTTTGTATCTACAATTCCGACAGCCAGAACTGAATTATCTGCATTCTCCGTAACACTAGAATTATTGAAAATAAGACTCATGGCAAAATCACGCGCACGGGCTCCGTTAGTCTTAATTATTTGCGCATAATCAATTAATAACAATATATCACTATTAGTTTGTTGCCCTAAAGTTACCGCTGCTTCTCCGACATTTTGCGTAATTGAAAATGCTTTGCTTTCTTCCCATAATAGAGGGATATAAAGTGTTTTATGAGCCGAATTATAAGAGTCGCGAAGACGAGAAACAACATTATCCAGTTTTTGATCTCTAATATCCCTTCTATGTAATAATTTAACTCTAAAACCGTTCTCTTGAATAGCTAACGGTATTTCTCTCCTAATAAGTTCTTCTAAATGATCTTCATAATTATACATACGTTCTTTACGGCTAGATATATCTAAAGTATACACTTCAACCTGCGGGGGCAAAATTAATATTTCTTTAGGTTGAATCATGTTATTATTATATCCTGCAACATGACGTATTGAAGTTACTTTTGCACAGCCAGAAGTTATTAAAATTACGAAGAATAAAGATACAAAATTTTTGAAATACATTAGAATACTCTATTAATTAATTCATTATTAAGCAGGAATTACACGCGTACGTTTTTCGGAAAAAATTATATATACTTTTTGACCTATCTTAATATTAGAATCCGTAGCTTGGACAACTGTAATTAAGCCGCTGGTAACAGCAGTAGAAATAACGTTTCTCATAGCCGAATTACCTTCGTAATAATCACTTTTTATTTTAGAGGTATCAACTTTAACTAAATATTCATATCCTTTTTTCTCACCTAATTTTCCTTGTAATCCAGAGCCGAGAGCTGCCCCTACAATAGCTCCGCCTACAATAGCTGCAGCATTACCGGTTCCTTGTCCTACTCCACTACCTAATACGCCTCCCATTACTCCGCCGGCAAGCATTCCACCGCTATTATCAGATAATCTATCTGATTCTTTTATTATAACGGGACGTATGGAAAGAACTTCTCCCTCCAATGTTAGATTTAATGTTGAATCGCTAGTATACACGTTACTCGAAAGATCACGCGCACAACCGGTAAGTAAAGAAGTTAAAGTAATAAAAATTATACATTGGCAAAAAAGTTTTTTCATTTGAATATAATATTAAGTTATATAATTAAGATTTATTAAAAAATAAAGAAAGAAGTTATATTAGTTTCTATATTCTGTCAAATAGTTTTCAATAATTAGTTTGTTAGTATTTTAGTAAATTATTAAAAAACGAGAAGAATTTGAATTAAATGGCATAGAGAATTCTTATAAATGACAATTATGACTCACTTAATTAAGGTCTATACATTAGATTTCATGAGCCTTGTTTGTACAGCGTTGTTGCACGGCTCGAATTTTCGATGTCATTCTAGCTAAAGGCGGGAATCCGGAAAATGTTTAAGCGAATTATATAGTAAATTTTTATATAATTTTGTTTATTTTAAGTGTTTTTTCTGGATTTCCGCCTTTAGCTAGAATGACATCGAAAATTCGAGCCGTGCAACAACACCGCCCCTCCCATGGCATCCAGTCTTTTACTAAGATTTTTTCTGGATACCGTGGTCAAGCCCACTATTGTACGAACGTTTAAATAAAGAGGTAAAAATTCTGTCATTCCGTGGCTACGACCACGGAATCCAGCTTATAATATCATAAAAAGATTCTAAAATAAGTCTAATATGGCTTTATTTTCCTGGATGCCGTGATCAAGTCACGGCATGACACAGCCTTTTTTCAACGTTCGTACAGTAGTGGGTCAAGCCACGGTATGACACCGAATTGCTGTGCAAAAATATTGAGCCATGCAATAACTCTTGTTTGTACAGCATCATTCAGAAAGCTTCATCTAATTAGATTCTAATATTTAAAATATTCAAAGATTTGATTGGGGGATTTAGTAAATTTGGTATTTGCTAACCTGGAATTAAACAGCAAGAAACTTGATTATAATCTACGTCCGCCGTTCGATACAGTCGTGAATTTGCCAAAAAATGGCGAATGGCTGGGGCGGGAGGGATCGAACCTCCGAATGACGATATCAAAAACCGTTGCCTTACCGCTTGGCTACGCCCCATTTTAAAGTTGTTACAAAAGCTCGCCTTTGTGTAACAAGCAGATTGGTTGCTTGAATAGATTAAAGCGTGTTTGATGTCATTCCCGTGAAACGGGGCGTTGTTGTGTGGCTCGAATTTTTGCAAAGTGTTTCGGTGTCATGCCGTGGCTTGACCACGGCATCCAGTCTTTTTATTAAGGCTTTTCTGGATACCGTGGTCAAACCACGGTATGACACCGTACTTATAATAACCATAATACGGTAAATTATTAGCCACACAACAACGCCCCGTTTCACAGGAATGACATCCTAAATACTTTTACTATCCTTAAAGTGGAATCCAGCTCTTAAAAGATTGAGTAGTATAAAGGTTTATAGCAATAAACACGGTTACAGTCAAATATAATAATTATTATTCTAAGAAAAATTTTATTTGTTTATCTAACCATATCTTAGCCTTTATAGACAATAAAGAATAAATTTTAGATTTAATTTTTCGGTAATATTGTTTTATATAATTTATTTCGTCGATATTTAATATAGAGAACTCAACTAATTCGTTAGCGTAAGGTACTAAGCTTAAAGTTTCAAACTCTAGCCAATTATTATTTTCTTTAACATACATCAAATTTTCTATTCTGATACCGAATTCACCCGGTATATAGTAACCCGGTTCATTAGACAAAATCATTCCGGGCTGCAAAATAATTTGACTTCTGAGATTAATACTTTGCGGTCCTTCATGAACGCTTAGGAAACTACCGACGCCGTGACCGGTGCCGTGCGGATAATCAATATTATCCTGCCATAAATATTGCCGTGCTAATATGTCAAGATTTGCGCCGGTAATTTTATCTTTGGGAAATTTTGCATTTGCTAGCGCAATATGTCCTTTCAAAACTTGCGTGTAACGTTTCTTTTGTTCGCTTGTCGGCATACCTATTGCAATAGTCCGAGTTATATCGGTCGTACAACCTTGATACTGCCCGCCGGAATCAATTAGTAAAATGCCCTCACCTGCAATTTTCTTTGCGTGTTTTTGATCGGCACGATAATGAATAATTGCACTATTTTCTTTAAAGCCGCAAATGGTCGGAAAGCTATCACTTATATAGCCGTTTTGCTTACTTCTATAGTTGGTCAATTTTTCCGCTAAATCATACTCCGTAAGCTCATGTAAATTATTCATGCCGTCAAGCTCGGCAAAAAACTCGCATAACGCCACCGCATCGCTAACATGAAAATTAATTGCATGTCGGATTTCTATCTCATTTTTACAAGCTTTAAGTAGCTGACAAGGATCGGTAATTTTCTTTATACTATTCTGCTTTGAGTATTCTTCTTTATCTGCTATTAAATCCATTATACGAATCGATAAAAAGCTATCGTCAACTAGGATTTTTTGGCTATTTTTTAATAAGATATTTTCAAATTCCGCTTCTTGGAAAATTGTTATTTCGGGACGGGCAGCAATAATTTCCTTGCCGATTCTTGATGGATTTATAAATAAATATAGTTGCGAATGAGTCAGTATTACTAACGAAAACATTAAAGGAGAATAAGCAACGTCACTCGCTCGAAGATTTAACAACCAACATATAGAACTTGCATCTGTAATAATAATTGCACCGGCCGAATTTTCTGTTAAAATTTTCCGACATTCTTTTATTTTGTCACTATGCGAACTACCGGCAAAGGCAATATCGTGTAAATAGACTTTAGAAGCAGGTTCTTGTGGCTGATCTTTCCAAATTTGATCAACTAAATTCCCGGGAATTTTATGTAAAGGTGATTTTAAAGACCCAAAAAATCTGGATTTTATCGGATAAGTAAACAATTCAGGATCATAGCCTATTATAGCATTTTCTTTTATATAACTTCCCCAAGGAAATAAATATATGTCTTTGAGATCGAAAATTTGAAAAATACTTAAATCAAGCTCTCTAGCACTTTGCTCTAAATACCTACCGTCGGTAAAAAATAACGCCGTATCTTCGCATATTACCGTGAGTCCGTTTGAGCCGGTAAAGCCCGTTATATACTCAAGCCTTTTAGCATATTCGGGTACGTATTCGCTCATATATTTATCGTTAGAGGGGATAATGTAGCCGTTTATACCGAGTTCTATAAATAATTTTCGTAAAGACTCAATACGCTTTTTTATCATTTTCATATTAGATTAACTTGAGTCATTCCGTGACTTGACCGACGTTGTTGCATGGATAAGAAATTGCTATATTTTGGGTATTCTTTAAAAGTACCGCGATGTCATGCCGTGGCTTGACCCACTACTGTACGAACGTTGAAAAGAGGATAGGTAAAATTCTGTCATACCGTGGCTTGACCACGGTATCCAGTTTTATAATATCATAAAAAAGACTCTAAAATAAGTCTAATATGGCTTTATTTTCCTGGATGCCGTGATCAAGTCACGGCATGACACAGCCTTTTTCTTAACGTTCGTACACTAGTGGCCCTTCCCACGGTATCCAGAAAAAATTAAAAAGCCTACTGGATACGGTGGGAAGGGCCTCGATATGACAAGTTTTAAGCGATTTTAACCGTCCACGCAACAATACTGCAATTTACTACACTTTCTTTGACTTTAACAATAAAATACTTGCTTCAAATAATGGGGTAAAAATACTTCTAACCTCATTTAATAATGCTTCATTAGTTATTTCTTGCTTTAATTCTTCACGGATAGCATCAAATATTTCCCCTAAACTTTTTTCTTCTGCTATATATTTAAAAATATACTTAGTATAAGCAAATACGGGAACCGATATATTGACGTTTTTTAATATGCCGTTATTCACCGTGAAATTAACGCCGTTATTTACAAGCGTTGGATTAGCCTCTATATAATCAAAAACTTGCTTGGCAAAATTGGCAATATTATGGAAATACGGCACGTTATCAAGATCATCAATTGTTGCTACGCTATCTTTTTGATTAGATACGTAAAAAGAATGCTTTATAATATTTCCGGTAATTATCTCACTAATTGCCTGCTGGGTTACTTTATTCATCTTCTTAATTTTTTGTAATAACGAGAAGTCTTTAATATAATTTTCAGGTCTTAGTAATAACTTCTCCACCGGATCAAGATAATCGACAAAATTTAAACCCGCATCTTGGACAAATTCATATAATTCAGGAATGGAATAAGCACGATCTTGCTTATGCAAGAACATATCATACAGTCCCACGTCACCGAAATTTTGGTAATCCGAAAATAACTCCCATCCTCTTTTATGCCAGTTAGTTGCAGGAAGATTATCGATAATAATTTTACCGTTCATAACTTCTTCGACTCGGCTTTGTGCCTCGCTATTCACCATTTTCATGATTTCTTGAATATGATAAACACCGGTGCGACCGTATTTAGCATAAACCATTAATCCCATACCGCCCTTGGGAGTTAAAGAATCTTTTAAATTTTTTAGACCTTCAGGCGGGTTTTGCAAGTGATGTAACACACCGGTACAATTTATATAATCAAATTTTCCGAGTTTCAAATTCGGAATATTTAATATAGAGTCATTAATCCATTTAATATTTGTAAGCCCCCTAACTTCAGCACGTTTTTGCGCTACTTCCATGCTTGGTTTGCTAAAGTCTAAATATATTATTTCTACCTTTTTATCTTTAAGCTGCTCCGCTAAATAGATAGTAGAGTCACCCGTACCGCCACCGGCTATCAAACAACGAAAACCATTGTTAAAATTCTCTTTTCCTTTATATAAAGAATGATTTAATTCCCCTAAACTTTCACCAACAATAGAAAGCAGGCGCGTTCTTTCCTCTTCAGGATTTCTATATGGATAAGGATAATCTTGATAATGATCTTTCACTTCAGCTAAATCTTTTGAAATTGCCGTATTAGTAATTTTTGTTTTTGTTTTCTTTAAATCGGTCATTATATATTCCTGTTAAAAGTGAAAAGTTGAAATACGAAGTTCAACTTGAAAAAGAGCAAGACGCCTCGGAGCTTTCGACAGCGTTGTTGCACGGCCCAAATTTTCGATGTCATTCCTAGCTCAAGGCGGGAATCCAGCCTTATTTATGTCATGCTGAACTTGGTTCAGCATCTCCTGAAAAATATCCTGAAATAAATTCAGGATGACTTTAAAAGTATTTTTCCGGATTCCCGCCTTTAGCTAGAATGACATATTATTTCTTTTATTGAGCCATGCAATAACGCAGCTTTTGACCGCAGCGTACACGCAAGTAACGTTGGGATCGAAAGCGAGAAGCGTTGTTGCCAATTTTTCAAGTTCAACGAGTATACTGCTCGTATTTCGAGAATTGGATTTTATTTTGAAGGGTGAGTGCGCACAGCCTATACTTAATAGGCGAACACACGAACCCCTGATAAAATGAAAAAACAATTCTTGAAATACGAGCAGTATATTAAGTTAATATTATGTCTTTTATATGTAGCTGAATAGTATAATTATCTTGCCAATTATTTGTTTTGAGTGAACCTATAACCGAAATATTATTTTTCCCTCGAACATTAAATATTGCGTCTTCAAGCGGCGTTTCGACCGCATTAAAAGTAATTGCCTGTAATGCTTTATTACCGTAAGCCTTAAGAGTGGGTGCAAGCAAACACCGAATATGTTTACTGCCGACGATATCCGCTTTGATAATAAAAAGATTATCAAATTTAAATATCGGTTCCGGATTACCTTGACCAAAAGGCTCTAACTTATTAAGCTCTTCCATTAACAGCATATTAACACTTGAGGTAGTTAATTCAGCATCATATTCTGCTTGCGTATAATCTCCTAATTTGCTTATATCAATTTTAATATCCTCATTCAAGAATTCTTGTAATTCCTGCAATTTTTCGGCTTTTACGGTAAAGCCCGCAGCCATAGCATGCCCACCGCCCGCTACTAGCAAATCTTTAATTTTAGCGTTAATAATTTTAGCGCCTAAATCAATACCCGTGATAGATCGGCACGAGGCTTTACCGATCCCGTCATTTAAAGCTATAATTGCTACGGGCTTAGTGAATTTATCTTTAAGTCTTCCCGCAACAATACCGATAACTCCGGGATGCCAGCCTTCTTTTACAATAAATAATAAACTATTATTTTCTTGAGTTAAAGCAATTTTAGTTGCTTCCTCAATCATCATTAGCTCGATTACTTTCCTCTCATTATTATGCTTCTCAAGCTCTGTTGCTAAACTACCTGCTTCTATTGCACATTCCGTTGATAATAAAGTAGCTCCTAAGCTCGATCTTCCGACTCTGCCGCCGGCATTAATTCTAGGACCTAAAATAAACCCTAAATGATAACAGCGCGGCACTTCGCTAAGCCCCGCAATATCATATAAAGTTTTGATGCCGATATTTTGCCTTTGCATCATTATTTTTAAACCGGTGGCAACAAAGGCGCGGTTTAACTGCACCAATTTCATTACGTCACAAACAGTACCGAGTGCCACCAAATCCAAATATTGCATTAAATTGGGAACAGGAATATCTGCAAAATAATTTTGCTTTTTTAATTCCGACAATAAAGCAGTAACAAATAAAAACGATACCCCTACAGCTGCTAAATACTTATATTCACTTTTTTCATCAATACGGTTAGGGTTTACTATAGCTATAGCCTCAGGTAGTATTTCCGCACTTATATGATGATCGATTACTATCACCTCAAGCCCCACCTCTTTAGCATATTCTAAAGCTTCATGAGCCATAGCTCCGCAATCAACCGTAATAAGCAGCTTTACGCCGGTATCTTTGATTTTTTGCATAGCGCTCGGCGTCGGACCATAGCCTTCCGCTATACGATCAGGTACGTAAATATCACAACTATGCCTTAAATCCCTAAATATATTTTTAAGAAGTGCCGCAGAAGTTGCCCCGTCAACATCGTAATCGGCAAATACGCATATTTTTTGTTTATTTAAAATCGCCGCAATAACTCTATCGACTGCTTTTCGCATGTCAAGCAAATGGAAAGGATCGGGGAGCAGATTTTTAATTTTCGGTGACAAAAAATTTTCTGCCTGATCTAAATTACTCACTCGACAAGATAATAACCTAGCTAAAAAATCACTTACTCCTAGATTACGGCTTAGCTCTGAAATATTACTTTCATTAATAAGTTTTTGCTGCCATATTTTACCGTTAACCGATTTTTTAGTCGTCATGTTTTTATTCTTTTTGTTGATTTGGTAAACACTCTCAATGTCACTCCCTGTAAAGGCTTCTAAATTCCGTCATTGCGAGGATAGATTGTTGCGTGGATACCGGAATCATCATTGCGAGCGACCAAAGGCGTTGTTGCATGGCTCATAATTTACTGTATTCTGTATTATGGTTATTACTATGGTGTCATGCCGTGGCTTGACCACGGCATCCAGTCTTTTACTAAGATTTTTCTGGATACCGTGGTCAAGCCACGGTATGACAAGTTTTAAGCGATTTTAACCATCCACGCGGGCATTGCCTCCTCGCAATGACGATTCCGATATCCCACCGCGGGCGGTGTTGCGCGGGAATGACATCGGATAGGTTGAACAAATACGGATAAATATAGTGAATTCAGTTGAATTTTGTGACAGGCGCGAAGAGCGAAGCCTATATATTAATAGGCGAGACGACGAGCAACGCAGCACAAAGTTCAAATCAATTTACTATAACTTCTTAATTACTATACTAACTTAACCGCCGAACAATCTCCGCACGTTCAATTAACGGTAAAATATTTGCCATTTCGGGACCTGATTCTTTACCGGTTAGAGCGAGGCGCAGCGGCAAAAATAACTCTTTACCCTTTCTGCCTGTTATTTCGGCAATTTTTTTTGTCCAAATACTCCAGCTATTACTAGTTAGTTCTCCGGCAGGCAATAATTCCGCTGCTTGTTTTAAATATTGCTTATCTAAATTTTGCATTTTTGGCGATTCATGACAAATATCCCACCATTCTTTTACATCAAAAAGTTTTTGTAAATTAGGACGCACCGATAACCAAAAATTTTCGTCAATATGACCTGCCCCGATTTCTCCAAGACGGTCTTTTATCTCATTAAAACTTAGCGATATAAGTAATTTATGATTTAATCGCTCTAAATCCTCCGGCTGATAAATAGTCGGGCTTTTGGAAAAATTATTTATATCAAATTGCTCCACCAACTCTTTCATAGTTTTAAACGGCAAAACTTGAGTCGATGAACCGAGCAAGCTAAAAAAACTAGCGATAGCCATTGACTCAAAACCTTCTTTATCTCGAAGAGAGGCGATTTCAAATCCCCCTACTCTTTTAGAGATTTTCTCATCGCGATTGATAATTAAACTTAAATGACCGAATACCGGCGGAATTGCGCCTAAGGCTTCAAACATCTGAATTTGAATAGCGGTATTGCTTACATGATCTTCTCCTCTGATAATATGACTAATATCATAATCAATATCGTCGATAACTGAACATAACATATAAGTCATGCTAGAGTCCGCTCTGATAACTATCGGATCGCTTAAACTTTTACCTTCATATTTAACTTCACCTTTCACCATATCATGCCAACTTATCGGCGTATGATTTATTAAAAATCTATAGTGCGGTTTCCTGCCCTGTGCTTGATATTTCTCGATTTGTTCTTTGGTTAAATTTAAAGCGGCACGGTCATAAATCGGCGGCATACCTTTTGATAACTGAAATTTACGCTTTAATTCCAGTTCTTCAGGAGTTTCAAAACAAGGGTATAATCGCTTTTTTTCTAACAGTGTTTTTTTTATTTCGTCATATCTATCTAACCGGCTTGACTGATTAAATGTTTGATCCCAATCGATATTTAAAAATTTTAAATCTTTTATAATAGCATCCTTATATTCCCGGCGGCTACGCTCAAGATCGGTATCGTCAAATCTTAAAATAAATTGCCCGTTATTTTTTCTAGCATAAAGCCAGTTAATAAGGACAGCTCTACTATTACCGACATGTAACATACCGGTCGGAGACGGAGCAAAACGTGTGATAACTTTTTTCATGTTTAATGTTTTAACTTTGTTTTAATTATAATAAGTATAGCGATGTCATTCCCGCGCAGTGTTGTTGCATAGAACGTTAAACGTCATTGCGAGGAGGCACAAAGTGCCGACGCGGCAATCTAAGTATAAACATATTTTCATGTTAAACTTGCCATCTTATAAACTTTCTGGCATTCTCATAAAATCCCTCATTACATTCGGGATAGCCTGGATTGCCGCGTCGGGACTTCGTCCCTCCTCGCAATGACGATTCTGGTATCCACGCAATACGCCTTCCCACATAGGGGCCTTGTTGCATGGCTCGATAAAAGCAACAGTATGTCATTCTAGCTAAAGGCAGGAATCCAGAAAAATTATAGTCATCCTGAATTTATTTCAGGATATTTCTCAAGAGATGCTGAAACAAGTTCAGCATGACAAAAGAAAGTCTGGATTCCTGCCTTTAGCTAGAATGACATCGAAAATTTGAGCCATGCAACAACGCTCACAGTGTTGTTGCATGGAACGTTAAACGTCATTGCGAGGAGGCACAAAGTGCCGACGCGGCAATCTAAGTATAAACATATTTTCATGCTAAACTTGCCATCTTATAAACTTTCTGGCATTCTCATAAAATCCCTCATTACATTCGGGATAGCCTGGATTGCCGCGTCTGGACTTCGTCCCTCCTCGCAATGACGATTCTGGTATCCACGCAATAACGCCTTCCCACATAGGGGCCTTGTGGCATGGCTCGATAAAAGCAACAGTATGTCATTCTAGCTAAAGGCAGGAATCCAGAAAAATTATAGTCATCCTGAATTTATTTCAGGATATTTCTCAAGAGATGCTGAAACAAGTTCAGCATGACAAAAGAAAGTCTGGATTCCCGCCTTTAGCTAGAATGACATCGAAAATTTGAGCCATGCAACAACGCTCGCAGTGTTGTTGCGTGGAACGTTAAACGTCATTGCGAGGAGGCACAAAGTGCCGACGCGGCAATCTAAGTATAAACATATTTTCATGCTAAACTTGCCATCTTATAAACTTTCTGGCATTCTCATAAAATCCCTCATTACATTCGGGATAGCCTGGATTGCCGCGTCTGGACTTCGTCCCTCCTCGCAATGACGATTCTGGTATCCACGCAATAGGCCTTCCCACATAGGGGCCTTGTGGCATGGCTCGATAAAAGCAGCAGTATGTCATTCCTGCAAAAGCAGGAATCCAGAAAAATTATATTCATCCTGAATTTATTTCAGGATATTTCTCAAGAGATGCTGAAACAAGTTCAGCATGACAAAAGAAAGTCTGGATTCCTGCCTTTAGCTAGAATGACATCGAAAATTTGAGCCATGCAACAACGCTCACAGTGTTGTTGCATGGAACGTTAAACGTCATTGCGAGGAGGCACATCGTGCCGACGCGGCAATCTAAGTATAAACATATTTTCATGCTAAACTTGCCATCTTATAAACTTTCTAGCATTCTCATAAAATCCCTCATTACATTCGGGATAGCCTGGATTGCCGCGTCTGGACTTCGTCCCTCCTCGCAATGACGATTCTGGTATCCACGCAATACGCCTTCCCACATAGGGGCCTTGTGGCATGGCTCGATAAAAGCAGCAGTATGTCATTCCTGCAAAAGCAGGAATCCAGAAAAATTATAGTCATCCTGAATTTATTTCAGGATATTTCTCAAGAGATGCTGAAACAAGTTCAGCATGACAAAAGAAAGTCTGGATTCCTGCCTTTAGCTAGAATGACATCGAAAATTTGAGCCATGCAACAACGCTCGCAGTGTTGTTGCATGGAACGTTAAACGTCATTGCGAGGAGGCACAAAGTGCCGCCGTGACAATCTAAGTATAAACATATTTTCATGCTAAACTTGCCATCTTATAAACTTTCTGGCATTCTCATAAAATCCCTCATTACATTCGGGATAGCCTGGATTGCCGCGTCTGGACTTCGTCCCTCCTCGCAATGACGATTCTGGTATCCACGCAATAACGCCTTCCCACATAGGGGCCTTGTGGCATGGCTCGATAAAAGCAACAGTATGTCATTCTAGCTAAAGGCAGGAATCCAGAAAAATTATAGTCATCCTGAATTTATTTCAGGATATTTCTCAAGAGATGCTGAAACAAGTTCAGCATGACAAAAGAAAGTCTGGATTCCCGCTTTCGCGGGAATGACATCGAAAATTTGAGCCATGCAACAACGCTCGCAGTGTTGTTGCGTGGAACGTTAAACGTCATTGCGAGGAGGCACAAAGTGCCGACGCTGCAATCCAGAAAATAATATTTTTAACTTTTGCTAGTTTTTTTCCTAGATTGCTTAGCTTCGCTCGCAATGACGGGATAAGTATCTTTATTATCCTTAGCTTCTACCTTCTTCTGTAACTTATTACTATTTTCCTTAATTAGCTCTATTGCCTGTTCCGGCGTAATAGTTAAAAAATCGTATTTTTTAGGAATAGAAATAAATTTGCCGCTATATTTTAAGTAAGGACCAAATCTGCCGAATCCTACTAAAATTTCTTCTCCCGTTTCTGAATGAGTACCTAATTTAAGAGGTAAACTTAACAATTTCAAAGCCGTCTCAAAAGTAATATCCTTCTGCAGCGCAGGAGGCACGGGAACACGCTTGGGTTTTTGCTTTTCATTAGCGGCATCTTTTTCCCCGCGTTGAATATAAGGACCGTACGGACCTTTTTTCAAATAAATTTCTACCCCTTCCGGATCAGTACCTAAAATTTTATTCTCATTAACCGCATAATTATCGCCGTCAGTTTCACTATTACCGTTACCGGTAGTAATAGGCTTTTTAAAAGTACAATCGGGGTAATTACTACATGCTAAAAATGCGCCGAACTTACCTAATTTTAAACTCAACTCACCCGTAGCACAGGAAGGACATTTTTTTGAATCTTTATTCTCGCCGAATAAATGATAATCTAAAGCTTTTTGCACATAACTAATTACGTCGGTTATTTTTTGTTCACTAACCGATTCTACATTATTATTAAAACCGCCCCAAAAATTGCTTAGCGATGTCTTCCACTCAAGTTTTCCGGCAGCTATTTCATCTAATTCATTTTCTAAACTAGCGGTAAAATCATATTCGACATATTTTTTAAAGAAGCCGACTAAAAATACCGTAACCAAACGCCCAAGCTCTTCCGGTATAAAACGCTTTTTCCCCAAGCTTACGTATTTCCTCTCTTGTAATACCGATAAAATAGATGCATAAGTTGACGGTCTACCGATTCCCAATTCCTCAAGTTTTTTAACTAAGCTAGCCTCGGAATATCTTGGCGGTGGTTCCGTAAAATGCTGATTGGGTTTTATCTCTTCGGTTAATAATTTTTCCTCTTCTTTTAAAGGCGGTAGCATTTTATTTTCTTCTTCCGCTTCATCGTCAACACTTTCACGATACACTTTATAAAAACCGTCAAATGCTATGGTCGATCCCGTTGCTTTTGCTGAAAATTCTTTATTTTCAGATTCTAAGCTAGCTGCTACCAAATTCATAATAACATTTTCCATTTGGCAGGCTATTGTTCTTTTCCAAATTAATTCATATAATCGATAATAATCTTTATCTAATTTTTCTTTTAAACTCTCAGGGGTATAAGTAATTGTCGTCGGTCTTATTGCTTCATGAGCTTCCTGTGCATTCTTTACTTTCGATTTATAGACTCTTGGAGCGTTCGGCAGATATTTATCACCGAAATTTTTATGGATTAACTTACGTATTTCCGTAACCGCCTCACTCGCTAAAGTAACGCCGTCCGTTCTCATATAGGTAATAAGCCCGACTGTTTCTTTGCCTATATCCACGCCTTCATAAAGTTTTTGGGCTATCTGCATAGTTTTTTTAGCACTAAAACCTAATTTCCTTGCAGCTTCCTGTTGCAATGAAGAGGTAATAAAGGGTGGTTGCGGTTGGCGTTTTTGCTGTTTTTTCTCTATTTTTTCAATATGAAATTTTTTTGATTCAAGCGCCTCTACTAAATCTTTAGCGTCTTTCTCGTTAGTAATCGAAAATTTTTCTAACTTCTTACCTTCCACATGAGTTAATTTAGCTAAAAAAGACTCTTTATTACTATTTTGCATTTTAAGACTAATATCCCAATATTCTTCGGTCTTAAAACGCTCTATTTCATCTTCTCGCTCACACACAAGACGAAGTGCCACCGACTGTACCCTACCGGCTGATTTACAGCCTGGGAGTTTCCGCCATAAAAGGGGAGATAAAGTAAAGCCGACTAAGTAATCTAACGCCCTTCTTGCTTGCTGAGAATTAACTAAGTTAATATCAAGTTTCCTAGGGTTTTCAACTGCATGGATAATTGCTTTTTTGGTAATTTCATTGAAAGCCACTCTCTTAAAAAAATCATCGGATTTAACACCGTTTTTTTCTTTAATCACTTCCGCCACATGCCAAGAAATTGCTTCTCCTTCACGATCCGGATCGGTTGCTAAATAAACTGCTTTAGCTTTTTTGGCATCCTTAGTTATTGCATCGACATATTTATTAGCTTTGTCCGATATGTCATATTTCATCGAAAAATTTTCATCAGGCAATACCGAACCTTTTTTAGAAGGTAAATCTCTAATATGACCGAATGAGGCAATAACTTTAAATTCATCGCCGAGATATTTATTTATCGTTTTTGCCTTTGCGGGCGACTCTACTATTACTAATTTCATGTTTATTTATAAATTAATGAGATTTTGTTACCGTGATGACGAATAACTCTGCCGGCTAGCTCTAACTCCAATATTACCGTATATATAATGGGTAATGGTAAATTTGTTGCTTCTTGTAAATAATCAAAATCGAGCGACACTGCTGATAATAATTCAACAATTTGCGTACGATGGGTTTCTGTTACTTGCTTTATATATTTGGTATCTAGTGTTTTGAAATTTGCATTAACATCAATAAAATCTTTTACTGAGTCGTCTTTTTTTCTTATAATATTTTCATATCGTGGTAAATTAGCTACTATATCATCTATATTTTCCACCAAATGCGCTCCCTCTTTGATTAGCTTATTGGTACCCTGACATCTAGGGTCTAACGGAAATCCAGGCACGGCAAATACTTCTTTATTTTGCTCAAGAGCAAGCCTTGCGGTTATTAGTGAGCCGGATTTTAAACTAGCCTCAATTACGACGGTGCCAAGAGATATACCGGAGATTAACCTGTTACGTTGTGGGAAATGCTGCCCTAAAGGAATAGAGCCGATAGGTAATTCGGCTATTATTAACCCTTCTGCCTCTAATGCTTCAAATAATTTTTTATTTTCTACGGGATAAATATGATCAATTCCGCCGGCAATAACACCGATAGTTCTTAAAGTGTTCGCTTGATGAACGGCGCTATCGATACCACGAGCAAGTCCTGAGACTGTTACATAATCATTATTAACTAACCCTTCGGCAATTTTATGAGCAAAGACGCGACCGCATTAACCGAATCATAGCAATATAAATCTGATTAGTAGCAGATTTGACAGTATGTTCGTAATGTTTACTTAACCTTCTGAAATTATTTAACCAACCAAAAGTACGCTCTACTATCCATCTAATCGGTAAGATTTCAAATTTTTCTGATTTTCTCTTTACTACAGATAACAATGATTTTGTATTCAAAAAACACCAATTTTGTAAATTACCACTATAGCCTCCATCTGCAAAAAATCTTTCAATTGATGGATATTTATTCTTTGCTACAAGCAAGCTTTCTTTAGCACCGTCTCTATCTTGTATACTTGCTGAATGTACATTAACAGCTAGTAATAAACCATTTGCATCTGTTACTATATGACGCTTTATTCCTTTTATCTTTTTACCGGCATCATACCCTTTTACTTCACTTCTTTGCGTATTCTTAATTGATTGCGAATCAATTATTCCAATTCTCGGACTTGCTTTTTTTCCCCATTGATTCTCGGCATCTTGAAACAAGTTCTTCATTTATCTTTTGCCATAATCCTCTACGATTCCATTTATTATAATATTCATTAACTATTTTATAATTTGGATATTCTTTTGGTAAATATCGCCACTGACACCCTGTACGGCTCTGATAAAATATTGCATTTACTATTGATCTTCTATCTATTTTTATTTTCCTTCCTTTCTTCTTATAGGCAAAATATTCTTTTATTATTTCCCACTCTTCGTCCCGTAATTCACTTGGATAGCTCATAATTCTTTTGCTTTTTTGCTACCTTGTATAACATTTCTTCTTCTATTTTTCTACTATTTATTCTTTAACTTTTATTTACTGATAGGCTCTAAGATAAAGAGAGCTGAAGAATTATATGAAAAATCAGATTCTATAAAATATGTCATGCCAAATAATGTAGCAAAAAGATATTTATCAGAACATCGTGGAATTAAAGAAGTATTAACAAGATACCAACTAAGTAACGATCTTAGAACCAATATGATGTGGGATAATAATAGCAAACAATATTATCCTGCATTAATTGCTTTTGCTAGAAATAAAGATGGTAATATTACCGGTGGACAATCAATTTATTTAAACAAAGACACAAATAATAAAGCTGATATTGAGGTTAATAAACGTTCTTTTGGCAGAATCAGAGGTTCTTTTGTTGAGATTAATAAAAATAACGAACAGCAGAACGTACAAAGCAGGAACGTACAAATCAGTAAAGATGGCAATAATTCAGTTAGTAATATAACGATTATAGCAGAAGGGGTAGAAACGGCTTTAAGCATTGCAGAAGCTGGTATTAAGGGCAAAATACTTTGTAGTTTAGGTGTAAGTAACATCCGAAACTATGAGCCTATCAAAGGAGAAAGAATAATAATTGCTGCCGATAATGACGGCAAAGACGCAGTATCAGTTAATACTGTAATTAAGGCTCAGGAAGAATTAATTAGGCAAGGAGCGACGGTAGCAATAATACGACCACCAGAAAAAGGTGATTTTAACGATATGTTAAAATCCCAAGGGGCAGAATCTATAGACAAGCTTATAGAGCCTGAAATAGCAAAATTAACAGCAACTAGTAAGGCAACAGAACTTAAATCATCCTTAAAAGCAAGTGATGATAGCAAATCACAAATTAAATCTATAGAATTATTATTTTCAAAATTTGCAAATAACGATAATAATAAACTAAATAATTTGCAGCAACAGCAAATAACAGCTCTAGCCAAGTTTGGCACAGCAGAAAATATCAATACTGCTATGCAAATCTACAGAGAAAAAGGTATAGATTCTTGTACTGCTTATAGTAACAAGATTTGCATAGCAGCAATAGAGCAGAAGATACAGAAAGATTTACAAATAATGAAGAATAAATTTGATCCTAATTATAATCTTGGTGATAAAAAATTTTGTGATATAGTAGTACATGATTTTCAAGGCAAAAGCCATTTAGTGCCTGAAGATTACTTAAATGCTATAGGAAGGGATAAACAAGTAATGCAGTATATAAGTCCACGCTCAGAAATAGCTAAAGAAATAAGAAGTGCAGTAAAGCAAGTATCTGAGATCAAGCTAAATCAAGGAATAAGAGTTTAGAGTATAGTGTAATAATATTTTATCAAGTTAAAAAATATAAATATATGAGTGAACAAGGAAACCTGCTGGGTGATCCAGATAAGGATAAGAAGAAAGCTAAGCATGATAAGATATTTCGTAAGGCACTAGAGAATCCTCTAGTTGCCCATGAATTCTTTAATGCACATTTGCCCCCAAATATTAAAAGTTTAATAGATTTTCCTAGTTTAGCAATGGAAAATACCACTTTTGTAGAAAGCTCTTTAAAAGATTCTATCTCTGATGTTTTATTCTCATGCAAATTTGATAAACAAGATGGCTACTTATTTTTACTTGTCGAGCATCAATCAAAAGCAGATCATTTCATGGCCTTTAGGCTATTTAAATATATGATTAATATTTGTGAGCGATATTTAATACAAAATCCTAAAGCTAAGACTTTACCATTAATATACCCGATGATATTTTTCAATGGTCAGGAGAAATACAATGTTGCAAGGAATTTGTGGGATTTATTTGCCAATAACAAATTAGCAAGAGAATTATGGATTAATGATTACCAATTAGTGAATGTCCATGAAATACCAGATGAAGAGTTTAAACAAAGGATATGGTCAGGGATATTAGAATTTTTTCTCAAGCATATACATGAGCGGGAGTTATTAAAAAGATGGCAAGAAATATCAGATATATTACCGGAATTAACCAAAATAACGATAGGTTATGATTATCTAGAAATGATATTATATTATACATTGACGAAGATAGAGCAAGATGATAAAATAAAACTAGAGAATTTATTATCAACAAAGTTGAATCCGGAAATAGGAACAAGGCTTATGAGAAGTTTAGCAGAGCATTGGCAACAAGAAGGGAAAGAAATAGGTATTCTTGAAGGCTTACAAGTTGGTGAAGCTAAAGGTATCCAAATTGGTGAAGCTAAAGGTATCCAGATTGGAAAAGCTGAAGGAAAAGCTGAAGGAAAAGCTGAAGGAAAAGCTGAAGGAAAAGCTGAAGGGGAATATAATAAAGCAGTAGAGGTAGCAAAGAAAATGTTAGCTCAAGGTTGTAATGTTTCTTTAATTTCTAGTGTAACCGGTCTTGATGAAGCTTTTATTAGTTCTTTAGAGTAAACATATTTCTTGTAAAATTTACTCTGCTGTTTGAAAAATCATTTATAAAAATTCTGAAATAACAAAAAAGTTTTTTATACACAGCTTACCTCTAAAACTCGTAATACTAAATTAGCGATTTAAAGGGGCATTATAATAGGATTTTTCTTTATAAGGTATTCCCCTCCATCAAATAATTGAAATCTTTTAAAAATGCCATTAAAATGGTTTGATATTTTTAGATTTAAATCAAGTTTGTAAATTCATTTTAAGTTTAGTAATAGGGAAATTACCCACAAGTTTTACATAACAGGTAAGATCTTCTAGATTCATAATTTCAGATGGCATTACTAATAATTTTCTTTTCTCTAAGCTATGCATATTTACTCTTATGCTCAAAAAAAATAATATATCTATTTTTTAGATACACAAATTATAGTATTACTATAATATTCATTGGCAATAATGTTATAGCTGCTTCCAATACACTCCCAACAAATATCCTTAGTGATCATACTGGAATAATAGAAGCACTTTCGGAAAAAAGGCAAGATTTAATAAAGACGTCAAACGATCGTAAAGATTATAGGATGTCACATCTGGAGAACATTAATAAAAAAATACGATCAATCAATCATGCTATAGAAAAAAGGAAAGAAGAGTTGGAAGATATTGAATATGAAGATTCAGAACTAAGAAAATTAAATGATAGAAAAAAACTATATAAAAAATCCCAACAAAGCCTTATAAGCTCTGATGAATCTTCAAACGAATTATTAGAGAAAGAATTAAAAAAAATCAATGATATGATATCAAAACGTAGTAATTTTGATGAAGGTCATATTGTTACTTCAACTCCTAAAAAATCTCAATCTAGTAGATCAGATAATTTAGATGCTTTAACCTCATCCTTAGACTTATCATCAGACAATGGAATTAATATTTTTAATGATTGTAACCTAGAATTGGATGCAGTAAGTAGTGGCGCTAATCATAATACTCCAAATAGTAGTTACAACAGTAACCAAAACTTAGAACCATCTGATAGAAATAATGATATTGAGGGTCTTAACCTAAAAGATGAACTAGATGCAGTAGATGGTAGTGGTGGTAATCAGAATAATCATAATACTCCAAATAGTAGTTACAACAGTAACCAAAACTTAGAACCATCTGATAGAAATAATGATATTGAGGGTCTTAACCTAAAAGATGAACTAGATGCAGTAGATGGTAGTGGTGGTAATCAGAATAATCATAATACTCCAAATAGTAGTTACAACAGTAATCAAAACTTAGAACCATCTGATAGAAATAATGATATTGAGGGTCTTAACCTAAAAGATGAACTAGATGCAGTAGATGGTAGTGGTGGTAATCAGAATAATCATAATACTCCAAATAGTAGTTACAACAGTAACCAAAACTTAGAACCATCTGATAGAAATAATGATATTGAGGGTCTTAACCTAAAAGATGAACTAGATGCAGTAGATGGTAGTGGTGGTAATCAGAATAATCATAATACTCCAAATAGTAGTTACAACAGTAACCAAAACTTAGAACCATCTGATAGAAATAATGATATTGAGGGTCTTAACCTAAAAGATGAACTAGATGCAGTAGATGGTAGTGGTGGTAATCAGAATAATCATAATACTCCAAATAGTAGTTACAACAGTAATCAAAACTTAGAATCATCTGATAGAAATAATGATATTGAGGGTCTTAACCTAAAAGATGAACTAGATGCAGTAGATGGTAGTGGTGGTAATCAGAATAATCATAATACTCCAAATAGTAGTTACAACAGTAATCAAAACTTAGAATCATCTGATAGGAATAATAACATTGAGGATCTTAATCTAAAAGATGAATTAAAAGAACCAAGCAGCAGGATATTAGACCGCATCAGTCAGTTCAGAGCAAGTAATAATGAGGTAATGTTAGCGTTAAAGATGTTTTATCAAATAATCCAAAACAGATTAATAGGATTAAATGGTAAATCACAACCAATATCAGGGGGCGATGAGCAGAATAGAGGTTTTAGTATTTGGGATAATAGTGGTTACGCTATTAGTAAACAAGACAGTGGTAGCAGCATATCATCTTACACAGGAAGAATGCTAGCCATAATACTAGGAGGAGAAATATCATTTAATGATAGCTATATATTAGGCATTGCCTACGGCAATATTCATTCATACTTACGATTTAGTGAAACACTAGGCAAAAGCCGTATTAATTCACACATGGTCAGTGCTTATTACCAAAAAGATTTAGATAGAAATGTTTCTCTACAATTAATTGGTTCACTATCAGGTAGCAATATCAAAAATGTAATCAATGCCCAGAGACATGGTAAATCCTATATTCGTGGTATGGGCATTGAAGGTAATTTAAGCTATTATCACAATTTTACAAGTGGTATGCAATTAGTTCCGAACATTAGTCTAAAATATTATAATATGCTGAATAATTTATACAAGGAACAAGGAGCATATGATTATTTGTTAAAGATTTCAAGGAAATCTAGAAAGGTGTTCAACTGTACTATAGGCAGTAAGATAATATTAAATTCTACAGATATTAATTCGCATCTTAAACTAATTCCATCATTACAAGGCAGTATAGAAAGAAATTTTTTTGCAAGTCATAAGGCAATAACAGCTACATTTACAAGTAACCAGGATATTCCTAAAGAGATCAAAAAAGTAGATATGACAAGAAATTCAAGACTAGGGTATAACATAGGTGCCGGAGTAATAGCTCAAAATAATAATATTAAATTACAGTTTGATTACAACTACTACATGCACAAGAAATATAGCACACACTCAGGAACAATTACGGTAAGATTCGATTTATAAATTTTTGAGTTAATAGGGGCTCTGTCCAAATAAGCATACGCATCAAGTTAAGCCATAATTGGGAGTGTTCAACAAACCATACGCATCAAGTTAAGAAAAGCAAGTAGGTTATACTGGTATTACGGTAGTAAATTATGAATTAAAAAGAAGCTAATATATGGTATAAATTTTTGCAAGATTAACAACTAAATTGT
This sequence comes from Rickettsia endosymbiont of Ceutorhynchus obstrictus, assembly GCF_964026565.1. Classification (NCBI taxonomy): domain Bacteria; kingdom Pseudomonadati; phylum Pseudomonadota; class Alphaproteobacteria; order Rickettsiales; family Rickettsiaceae; genus Rickettsia; species Rickettsia endosymbiont of Ceutorhynchus obstrictus. The sequence continues at coordinate 655,381 of NZ_OZ032162.1, read as the reverse complement.
GAGAATTTGTACTATGGGGAAAATAGTAAACTTAGCAAAACTATGCCAAGAGTTTTTTGGAGAGACAGCCAATAATTTATCCATTACAACAGGATTTATTAAGAGACAACGAAAAATAACTGGTTCAGCTTTTCTAAAAGCTATAGTGTTTGGTAATATGAGCGATAGTAATTGTAGTCTTGATGGAATGAGTAACTTTTTAAGTGAAGAAACTATAGATATTTCTGCCCAAGGCTTAGACTTTAGGTTTACTAAGGTAGCAGTAAAATTTATGCAGTCAATGTATGAACAATGCTTGAAATTATTTAGAAATACTATGCCGCTTGATTGCAACATTTTGCAGCAATTTCATAGCGTTAAATTATTGGATAGTAGCCATATTATTCTACCTGCCAATATGGCGGATATGTATAAGGGTTGCGGTGCTTGCTATAAGGGGCGTAGTAGTACAGTGCAATCTTCTCTTAAATTACAGGTAGTATTTGATTATTTAAATCAATCGTTAGATAAAGTCGATATAACAAAAGGTATAAGGGCTGATCAAGGATATAGAGAACATTTATCAAACATATCTACTAAGGACTTATTAATATCTGATTTAGGTTATTTTGTCCCAGCTTCATTTATTCAAATTATCGAACTTGGTGCATATTTTATTAGTCGTTATAAAGCAGATACTAATATATATGACCATATCACTGAGGAAAAAATTGATTTATTAAACTTATTAGATAATAAATTCTTTTTATCAAAAGATGTACTTTTAGGTAAACAAGCAAAAGTTAAGCTACGGATTATATGTCATAAATTGACTGATGAACAGGCTATTGGTAGAAGAAGGAAGGCTAATTTATTAGCTAAGTCTCATAAATATAAATCTTCTTCAAGAAACCAGAGATTACTAGATTGGTCAATATTTATCACTAATATATCAGAGGATATGGTTAATGCTGAGCATATAATGATAATTTATCGAGCAAGATGGCAAATTGAATTATTATTTAAATTATATAAAAGTCATGCAAAAATTGAGAATCTTAAAGGGAGAAGTAAACCTGCAAGAGTTTTGTGTGAATTATATGGTAAATTATGTAGTGTGCTTATTTTTCATGGATTATCGAATTGTGTAGAATTAGCAAATGATAGAGAAATTAGTTTAACCAAAGCATTTATTGAACTACAGAAAAGGTCAAGAGAATTATTCCTGTCTATTACTGGACGTCTTAATGATTTAGAGCAGTTCCTTAAGAAATTAATTATAGATTGGGGGAAATTTTCTTTGAAAGATAAATATCGTAAAACCAGATTATCTTCCTTAAATACACTAAAATTATTAACAATTATGGCTTAACTTGATGCGTATGGTCCAAATAAGTGTGTAAATAAATTCAACAGAGCCCAACAGAGCCTAAAAACAGCATTATCATTTGGAAAAACTCTTTTATTTTTAGTGACCTTGCGTAATTGACTATTGACTTGCATTACAGATGCTCGCGTTTAAAGACTTAATAACTCTTAAGAGTATAGAAGAAACAAAAGAGGAACTTCTAAGCCATTGTAATAATTGCTTTACCACTTTCCTCTTCTGGTCTTTCTGTTCTCATAGAACTCACTTACAGGAGTTATTATAACATAAATATATTAATTAACATATATTTAAGATTTTATATTTATAATAGTATTTACGGCTCTTTGCATATATTCTCGAGCAGTATCATTGGCAAGTCTAGTATACACTGCTGTTGATCTTGGATCTCTATGATTTAGAAGCTGTCCTATTACATATTGATTTGCTCCGGTCATTGCCATCCAGCTTGGTATTGTTCTCCTTAAATCATGGATCCTTAAATTTTCTATTCCTGCCTTTTTACAAATCCTCTTCCACGCTTTCTTTGGTTCCTGCAGGTGACCACTACTGCTGGTCTCACTTGGAAATACCCACATACTAGTAGATTGCTCTTTCCTGGCTTTTAATATTTCTACTGCCTGATCTAGTAAAGGTAAACGGTGAGGATCATCATTTTTAGTTTCTGGAATATATAATTGTTTATCAGCAAAACTTACCTGTTCCCAACGCATAGTAAGTAAATTATCCTTACGAACTGATGTATACAAAGCTATTAAGAAAAAATCTTTCATTACTTGATTTTTCTCTTCTGCTATTGCTGTAAAAAATCGTGGTATTTCTTCCCTAGTTAAATACCTATCTCTAGATTGTTCCTTATGCTTCTTTATTCCAATAACTGGATTTACTGTTAATAATTCCCATTCTATTGCTTTACTAAATACAGGACTTAAAACGTAAGCGTCTGGTAAAGGCGGTCTATAAAAGCAAAAGGGTTGTAGTATTATTCTATAGTATTAATAACATTAGGAATAATAGTGTGATGAATATTAGAAGGAAGAATATTACAGCGGAACAGAGGGCACAAATAATTAGTGAATCATGTGTTCCAGGGTGCATTATATCACAAGTTGCACGGTCTTATGGAATTTCGGAGAAGACATTATATGGGTGGCGTAGTAGGGGGAAGTTTAGCAGAAGAAAAGCAGAAACATCTAATAATACAGGTAATAAATTTGTAGAATTATTAGTACAAGAAAGAGAGTATACACTATTAAAAAAAGCAGAATTAACCTTTAGTAATTTTTCTTTATTAATTGAGGGCAATATTAGTAGCACAAAGCTCTTGGAGATAGTCAAAATATTGGACGGATCATGTTAGATATAGCTTCAGATAGCAGAATATATCTCTGTACTGGTTATACCGACATGCGTAAGGGTATTAATGGTTTATCGTTACTGGCACAATCAATATTGTCAGATCAGTTTGACAAGAGTGTCTTATTTGTCTTTAGGGGTAAACAGGCTGACAGAATAAAAATATTATGGTGGGATGGGCAAGGTTTTTGTTTATATTATAAATGTCTTGATAGTGGCAAGTTTGTATGGCCCAAGGTTGATAATAAGCAATCTATTGGAATTACTAAGGCCCAGCTAGCAATGTTGATAGAAGCTATTGACTGGCGTAATCCAAGATGGTTTAATAGACCTCAATATGCTGGATAAAGATTAAAATATGATTTTTGACCTTAACAACTTATCTTGTGATGTATCTATATTACATAAAACAATTAAGGTACTATTCGATGAGAATGAGTTATTGAATCAAGAAAACCAATCACTAAGAGAACAGCTAGCGTTACTAAAAGCAAAGAGTTATGGCAAGTCATCAGAAAAGGTAAGTAAGCAAATAGAAGAGCTTGAGCTCAAAATAGAAGAAAATGAGATTATTTTAGGTTTTAAACCTGAGCAAGATAACCTTGGTTCAGATAAGAGTCAAGAGGTTTCAGATAATAAGGATAGCAAGCAGCTAGCAAAGCGGCGGAAATTACCGGATTATTTACCAAGAGAAGATGAGGTATTAAATCCTGCCGAAAAATGTCCCTCCTGTGGTGGAGTAGAATTTCGCAAGATAAGTGATGATATTTCAGAAACGTTAGAATATGTTCCATCATCATTTAAGGTGATACGTCATATAAGACCACGCTGTGCCTGTATTAATTGTGAGAAGATAGTTCAAGCCTATGCCCCATCAAAAGCCATTGACAAAGGTAAGGCTGGAGCTGGGTTATTGGCATATATTCTAGTTCAAAAATATTGCAATCATCTACCGCTCTATCGTCAATCACAAATTTACGATAGAGAAGGCGTGGAGATTTCAAGGACGACAATGGCAAGCTGGGTGGGTCAATGTGCTAGATTGCTAGAGCCGATAGCGGGAGCAATTCAACGATTTGTATTCTCAGGTGCACAAATTCATGGCGATGATACGCCAGTGAAAGTGTTAGCTCCTGGGATTGGTAAAACTAAAACTGGGAGAATATGGAGCTATGTATTAGACGGTAGACCTCATGGAAATAAGTCTCCAGCTGCAGTTTGTTATTTTTATAGTCCTGACCGGAAAGGCACAAGACCGCTTGAGCATTTAAAAGATTTTACAGGAGTTCTACATGCAGATGCTTATACTGGTTATGATCAATTATATATTAATGATGAAAAATCAGCAACCAAGATAGAAGAAGCAGCATGCTGGGCTCATATGCGTCGTAAGTTTTATGAAGTAACAATAGCAAATGATAAAGCCAATATCGCTATTGCCATATTGGAGCAGATTGGTGAAATTTATAGCATCGAAGCTGATATAAGAGGATTAGAACCTGATAAGCGGCTAGAGGAACGACAGAAAAAATCTAAAGTGTTGGTGGAAAAATTGTTTACCGGTTTTAGGAAAGCATATGATCAACTACCCAAAAAAAGCAGTACAGCAAAAGCTATTTCTTATGCTTTAAATAATCAAAAAGCACTGATGAGATTCTTGGATAATGGAAAAATAGAAATCGATAACAATGCCGCAGAGCGTGCTATGAGATCAATTGCCATAGGGCGAAAAAATTGGCTTTTTGCTGGATCAGACAGTGGCGGTCATACTGCCGCTATTATCTATTCCATTATCGAAACTGCTAAGTTAAATAACATCAATCCTTGGAAATATCTGCAAAAAGTTCTTGCAATCATTCAGGATTATAAAGCCAATAAAATTGCAGACCTCCTCCCTTGGAATATTATACTAGATTAAACTTATAAATCTATACCGCCTTTACCAGACGCTTACGTAGATTGCTCTTTCCTGGCTTTTAATATTTCTACTGCCTGATCTAGTAAAGGTAAACGGTGAGGATCATCATTTTTAGTTTCTGGAATATATAATTGTTTATCAGCAAAACTTACCTGTTCCCAACGCATAGTAAGTAAATTATCCTTACGAACTGATGTATACAAAGCTATTAAGAAAAAATCTTTCATTACTTGATTTTTCTCTTCTGCTATTGCTGTAAAAAATCGTGGTATTTCTTCCCTAGTTAAATACCTATCTCTAGATTGTTCCTTATGCTTCTTTATTCCAATAACTGGATTTACTGTTAATAATTCCCATTCTATTGCTTTACTAAATACAGGACTTAAAACTTCAAGAAATCTATTAGCTCCATATTTACCGGTTTTAGTTAAATTATTAAATAATTCTTGAATATCTGTTTTTTGAATAGTAGATATTTTTCTAGGATATAAATGTTTTGCATATCTATCTACAGAAGCAGCATAATCTTTCCATCTTTTATTATTAATTTTACTATATTCATTAAGGTATTTATCATAAAGCTCCTTAAAGGTCAGTTCTTTTGAGAATCTAGCTTTTTCTTCTACAGGATTATATCCTTTGGCGATCTCACCTTTTAATTCAGATGCTTTGGCTCTAGCATCAATAATTGATAGATCAGGGAACACACCTATTTTAATTCTATGATATTTCTTATCAAGTACTGTGCCCAAATAAAATATTTTACTACCACCATATGATACAATTAGCAATAATCCTTTTTCTTTGGTATCTTTATATACATCTCGTTTTGCCTGTGGAGCTTTAATTTCGATGAACTTCAGGAAACTTATCACTTCTTTCAAGAGTCCCTAGGTGTGTGTCAAGAACGAGTACGACAATGCTTACTTGAATTACAAAAAAGTAGCTTTATTAAAGTTTATAATGCAACAATCGTGAAATATGGCATTAAATGCCGTAATACTCCTTGTATTAAGCTAGCTAGAAATTTCCAACCTACTTCTAGCAAAATACCATCTGAAAATGAAAAAAATTTTGTACCTACTCCAAAAAACTTTGGGGTCAAACCCAAAGAAATTTTGCCTCAACCCCAAAAAAGTTTGGATAAGACAATATATATAGATAATAATAAAAATATATCTAATAAATCTAGATCTACCGAATCTACAATTTTTCAAAATGAAAAAAATGAATCTAATTACAATAACCAAACTCAGTTACAAGAACAACAACTTGAAACAAATTTACAATTCAAAACAGCAAGCTCAAGCAACACTCAACAACAAACTGATAATACTAATTTCTCTAGTGCTAATATCACAACAGGTGCTACACCGATTAATACTGCACTGCAAGCAGTTATTGATAACATTTCTAAAAAATATAATCCTACAGAATCAAGTAGCAATAATGCTGCAATTAGTGCTATTAATCATAAAAGCTGGTTCAAAAGAAAGAAATTAGCAGATTTTTATCCATTAAGCCAAGAAGATGCTGATTTACTGCAAGTAAAATCAAATCGTGAATTTAATCTGGAATTTATTAATAAATTACTCTTAAAGCTTGCAGGAGAATATTCCAATCACCATTTTGGCCATAAGAAAGTGTTACTAAACTATATGGCTAAAGCTTTAGCTCATGAGTTACGTGAAACTACTAAAGCTAATAATGCTACATTTCAGTTTAAATCTAGTGACTTAAACAACACTAAAGAACAATATCTAGATAAGATAGAAAGTAGCCTTGATACTAGCTTGCAAGCTCAGCTAAAACGTAAAATTGTTGGTAGTTTTGATCCTGATTCAGCTTATAAATTACTAAGCTCCTGCTTATTTATTGGGGTAGTAGGTAATAGCTATCAAATAAAACTGCTTAAAACTATTACGCTTTCAGAAAATGCACAAGATAAAATACTACAGCAAGTACAAATGATCTATGGCAGTAATATTGGACAGTTGCAAATCATACAATTTGCTGAGCTTGAAGCGAAGCAGAATAATACTGAAGATGAAAAACAAAATTATCTATTGCAGCTAAGCAAACAATTAAATCGTGATTCAGTATGGTACAGGGTACGGAAATTTCTCATTGAACGTTATAACCAATATATTGATTTTGGGGTATTAAGTAAATTAGTGGTGGTACAGGAAGATATAGTCAACAAAAAGGTAATCCTCAAATCAACAACGGCTTTTAATGATTACTATGTTAGAAATCGTCATATGCAAGATCTAGAAGAAGCTTTTAAGACTCAAGATTATTACTTTGAATTAATCAAGTTTGAATATAACTAAATTATTGTGGTAATTGATAATTTGTAATAACTACTTCGTCAGATATTTTATTATGTTCAGGCATGGAATATTTAACCTTAATAGTACTAATATTAAAATTCTTGTATAAGTTTCTAATAAAAGGAGTGTCACTATTAGAAATCATTATGTTAACATTTTTATCATTGAGTTCTGTAGCAAAATCTCGAAGTCTCGTTTGCTCATTTTCATCAAAGGGTAATCTGGTATAAAATTTCTCACCTGACTTATGATAAGGAGGATCAAAATAAACAAAATCATCTTGTTGTGGTTCAATGAAAGAAAAATCCATAGCACAAATAGATGTGCCAGATAAAAGCTGACTACACTGTTTTAATCTAAAGGCAATATCAGATTTACTATAATTTCTACCAGAGAAAGTTTGAGCTGGTTTGCCATCAATATTAATCCGGTAAATGCCTTTAAATGAATATCTATTAAGATAGATAAATCTTGCAGTAATCTTCGCTGGATCGTTACTGTCATTATTACTTCTAACTTGGTAATAATGCTCTTTAGAATGTTTTTCTTTATGAGAGTCTAATAGCTTACTGACCTTATCTGGATTCTTCTTAACCGCATTATAGGACGTCACTAGCTCTAGATTAATATCAGATAGGAAGCAATGTTTAAATTTATCTCTAACTTGAAAAAATAAAGCCCCACCACCAAGAAATGGTTCATAGTAGTTGTTTAATTTCGCAGGAATAAATTTAATTAATTGATCAACTATTTTTCTTTTACCGCCAACCCATTGTAGAAATGGTTGTGTTTTGTTTGAGTTATTTACTGACATGAAATTATGATTAAAATATTTATACTATAATTATAGTATAAAGTAGGCTTAAATGCCAGCAAAATGCTGTATTCAAAGGAATTCTTGATGCTTGCTGTAGCATCATTAATGCTGATTTTGATTTGCATGTAATAGATAAAGAGCTGAGCTAACAAATAATACAATTTAGCTATGTCTCATTTATGCAGCTCTTTGCCCAATTGTATAAAAATCTGTCAAAAAAGCTCTTAAATCCTCTGTACTTCGCAGAATTGTGGTGATATCTGTCCTTACCATGAGCTGCATGGTGCAGTTCTGGTTCAGAGGTTAAATTCAAGACTTCAACATTCTAACACTTTAACCTCTGAGCTGTTTTCTTAACTTTAACAGCAAGGAGATGCTATGATAATTAATAACACAAATCAACAACAAGATCACAATAAAGTTAAAAATATGGTGCAGCAAGCTTGGATATTGCAATTATCTCCTATATCTGTCACATTAATGCCATCTGACCCAGAATATAGTTTTACAGATAAGCATCAAGAATTAGAGCAAGAATTACAAAAGGCAAAGCATGAACTAAAAGAATCTAATATATTTAAGATAGATTTAATTAAAAATATTAGTAATAAATTAGATATATCATGTAATGAAATGCTCTTACAGCTGCTGACACTTTATGGAGCAGAAACAGATTCTAACAAGAAGAACTCCTTATCTAATATTGTCATAGATTGTGCTAAGGGACTATTAGATTATGCTCATAATCTGGTTAATTTGCTGCATAAAGATGCTAAATTAGTTCCCATAGATCTACAAGCTTTTGATCTAGAGCAATTAGTAAATGAAACTGTTAATAAAATTATACCAGAAGCTAAGGATAAAGGTTTAGATCTTTTTTGTAATTTTCAGTACGATATAGCCAAGATTATTATTGGCGATAGTTACTGGATAAAGGCAATATTAGAACAATTAGTAGCTAATGCAGTTAAATTTACTGAAGAAGGCAAAGTTATTGTGACAATCAATCTATTTCCTACTACTATAGAAGAAGATAATAAGGAGATGGTGCTACAACTTATCATCCATGATACAGGTATTGGCATGTCTGAAGAAATACAGCAATATATTAGAGGTAAGAATATTGAATTTGATTCTGCAACTGGGTATAAAGGATTAAAATTAGGACTTACCTTTGTTAAAAGACTTATCCATGAAATGCGTGGAGATATTAACGTCGAAAGCGAAGAAGGTAAGAGTACAACTGTTACATGTAATATACCAGTAAAATTACCTATATCTATTTATTAACAATCAATAAACAGTAAAGTCTTGTAAAGTAAAATTTACAAGACTTTACTTCAATATCTATAAAAGTAATCTACTATAGTAAAAATATTATTGACAGTTCAGTTAACTAAACTAAACTGAATAGATGAGTACAGCATGACAAAATATGGTTAAAAATCAAATTAATTGTAAGTATGAGGAGTCTTTAAATTGTTGTTATAGTAAAAGATTATTAAAAAAACTTTTACTACTAAATAAATATGCAACAAATAAGATAAATCTTAATCAAGTTACTAAGGCTATTTACTATGCCAAAAAATATCATGGTGGGCAAAAACGCAAAACTGGAGAATTATTTTACACTCATACTTTAGAAGTGGCATATATGATTTCTGATTACTCATTTAAAACTGATCTTATTGTTACTGCCATATTACATGATGCGATTGAGGATACAGAGTTGACTCAAGAAATGATAGCAGAAGCATTTAGTGATAAGATAGCAAGTTATGTTGAAGATTTAACTAGAATTAAAAAAGATCATAAGATTAGTGCTGTAGAAATGGTTAAGATGTTATATATACAAAAGAAGGATGATTTATTACTAATTAAGCTGTTTGATAGATTACATAATATACAAACGGTTAGAGCGAAGTCTCTTGACAAGATCTGGCAAACAACATCTGAAACTCTGCAAATATTTTTAGCATTAGCTGCTTACTTAAAAATACCTGAGATTGCGGGGCGATTAGAAAAACACTGCCTAAATGTAATCTTCAATTATGAAATCTTACCAAGCAGGATGTTAGCAAATAATTAAAACAGTGAAGATTATCAGATAATTCTGTAAATAAACTTATTACACAAGAACTATTAAAATGTTGATAATATACACCTCTAATAATAGATAAATTAAAATTGTATTCAAGGTGGAAACCTCTTTTCACCTTGGATACTCATTATTTAAAACTTCTTTGAAAAGGAGTATACTTTTACATATAAAAATAATATAGTTAGTAACTTATTGTTAATCAAAGATTTTTGTTATATAATTATAGGGTAGTTACAGTAAATAGTATCATAGGATAAGTTAAGAGAGTATAAAATTTATGGCTTTATCAAGATTTCTTGATCCAAAAAATGATGTGGCGTTTAAAAAGATTTTTGGTTCTGAAAAAAATAAGGATATCTTAATACATTTCTTAAATGATATGTTATTGTTTAAAGGTAATAATCAAATAACAGAGATAGAATTTTTAAATACCATTCAAGATCCTGATATAGCATCTAAGAAACAATCAATAGTGGATGTTTTATGTAAAGATAAGAGCGGGGTGCAGTATATTATAGAAATGCAGGTAGATCCTTCTATTGGTTTTGAGAAAAGAGCCCAATATTATGCAGCAAAGGCATATTGTCGACAGACTAATAGGGGGAGAGAAGAAGATGGGAAATATTCTAATCTCAAAGAAATCATCTTTATAGCAATAGCAGGATGCATATTATTTCCACAGAAGAGAGAATATATATCACGTCATGTAATATTAGATAAGAATAGTTATGAGCATGATTTAAAGGATTTTTCTTTTACCTTTATAGAATTACCAAAATTTAAGAAAGATAAGGTAGAAGAACTAAATAATATAACAGAGAAATGGTGTTATTTTTTCAAGCATGCAAAAGAGACGACAGAAGAAGAGTTACAAAAGATAATAGGTACAGACCTAGTTATAAGAAGAGCATATGAAGCACTTGATCAATTTAATTGGAGTGAAGAGGAGTTAATAAGCTATGAACAAGAGCTAAAGCGTATCTGGGATAATAGGGCTGTAGAAGAATATAAACTGCAGCATGCTAAAGAAGAAGGAATCCAGATCGGAAAAACTGAAGGAAAAGCTGAGGGAGAATATAGCAAAACCGTTGAAATAGCAAAAAAAATGTTATCTGAGGATTGTAATATTTCTTTAATTGCTGCCATCACTGGTCTTGATGAACCCTTTATCCTTTCTCTTAAAAAGTAACAGTAGGATTTCAATTTTTGCTTGAATTTTTGACTATCAGTTACCAAGCTTTTCCCTTATCCAATCAAGCCAACATCCGGCTGACAGTTAGTAGTTACATTAGCATAATTTTCTATCTCGGCAATATTATACACTATATCTGTGTTTTCTATCTTTGATTGATTATTGAATTGATTATTTTGCCTATTGTCAATTAATGGCTCATTTGCTAACAACATATCTTGTTGTTTTTTTAGCATTACTGTGATTTTATCTTGCAAGTGGTTTTTTAGTTCAGTAGCCTTAGTAGCTAGCTGAGTTTTTTCTAAAGATTTAGATAATATTTCCACTATATTACTATGATTACCATTGACTATTTCGCTGATTAATTGCGTTTGTAGAGTTATAGGGTCAAATTCTAATTCTGCCATTAAGATATCTTTTTCTTGGGCATATTCCTCTAATATTTCCTCAAATCCTGCTATAATATTAAGGACATGAGCTTGTACTTCTAATAAATTAAGCGGTTCTTCTTTTGTAATATAAGGTTTTACTTTTGTAATTTTTCTTATTATTAAATCAGCTAATGTTAAACTATCATTTAATTGATGCTGAATTCTTAGTGGTACTATTTGTACTACTATCAGCTGTCTGTTCTGCATCTATAGATGCAGTCTTAATATTTTTTGCAGTAAACCAGTTTATTTTATTAATTGGATTTAGCACGCTTAATAATATCCCAGTGCTTTTACTTTTTAGCCAATTAATCATATTATTTATTGGTGATAACATACTACTAGCGGCATTACTTATTACATGATCACTGATATTTTCTGTTTCGTTTCCCTCAGCAATCTCACGACGATAACGATCATATATTACACTGTTTTCTGTGCTAGAATTAGATACATAATCTATAATGCTATTTTGAGCAGTCTGTAGCATGGTCCACTGCATTTTCCATTCTATCTCCTTTTCTGTAATAATAATAACATTCTTATTAGCATTCATAATCAAAGGCACTTGAACAAAAAATAGTCCTTCGCTATTATAACTGATCCTTATAGCTATATCATTTAAATATATTTCCAATCTCTTATACCAATCTTGGTTTAATGCTTCTTTTAATTTTATTGTTGCTATATAGTTTTTATCTGGTGGAAAAAGATATATTTCTCCATTTGTAAGTGGAGATACTCTTCCCCCATCTTTATAATAGAATAATTTCATTAATATATCATTACCAGACTCCACAATCTCAGATTGTAATTCTTTATATAAACTTTCTTTTATTTGTTTTGATAAAGAACATAAATCTATAATAGTATTATCCTCAACTTTATTAATCGTAATGTTATAACCATCTCTATTTTTTACATATTCGACTGGATTCTGAACATGATTGATTGTTTTCATTATTCTATTAACAACGTTATCAGGAAAAAGTTGCTGATTTATTATATTACTATATTGTGTTGTCTTATCTAAAGAATAGTTTTGTAATTGTACGTTATATAATAATTTATCTTGATATTTAGACAATAAACTATTATTAATATGACTTTTTAATCTAGTAAATTCTTTAAAATCACAATCTTCAATAAAATTAATCTCATCTTGCACTGAAGTAAAGCCTAGGATCGCGTAAGCTTCGGTGATATCGAAGCTATTAATTGACATTACACATCTTAAAACATGTTCTATATCATAATCTATCACAGATTCTAGTTCTTTATTTAATTTATATAATTGCGAAGCGTTAGAAATGTTATTCTCTAAATACGAGGTAGAACAGTTGTTTTTATCTAACCTTTGAATTTTTATTGGATCTAAACCTAAATCAAATTCTAGTGTAGATATTCTATAATTTTCATTAATACACCAATTTTTTATTTTAATAAAATTATTAGAATTTTTATCAGTAAATATTAAATCTTGATCTATAATATGAACTTTAATTTGTTCAGGTAGCACATTTTTTAATAACATCACCCCTATACGTTGTGCATCTGATTCTATAGAAATTAAGGTGTTATTTACTAATTTCTGATTATGATTAATTTCAAGGGATTTACCAAAATCTACAACATATTCTTTTACAATTTTTTCATAATTATATTTTTTATAATCTAAAGCTTTAGGGTATTCTTGTAATAAATTAGTACTATATTTATAATTTATACTACCATTGCTATATGAATATAGTTTAAAATCTTGCCATTTAAGAGTATCAGAATAAAAATCTTTAAGTATTACAACCAAAGGATTAGGATTTTCACCTATGTCTTTTTCTAATAATAATAGATCATTATTATTTCTGCAGAATTCTATATTTTCTAAATTACTATCCACTACAACTTGCTTAATACTGACTGGCAGTATAAATACATTTCTATTACTGCTAGCATGATAAAAAGGTACCAATCTAACATCCTCATCAAAAGGTATAAAAGAATTTTTACTTTGATCCACTAATATTAAATGTTTATACTCATTACCTAAAAAGTAATTCTCTATTATAATATTATCTCTTTCAGTAGTAGTATGATTAACTTTTTTCTCAATTAATAAACTTAAATTATCATCTTTTTGTTCTAATGAAACATCATCAATAGATTGTACACTTAAAATATCGAGTTTTTTATCTTCTGATCTATTATCAATATTTACTGCAGTTTCACCTGGTGCATTACTGGCTATATACACATCCTGTCCTTCTCCACCTTCAGCAAATACAGTTTGTTTATCAAGATTAATAACATCAACTCCAGAAGAACCAATAACCATCTTATAGGATACTTTATGATCATTTTCTAATGCACTACTAATAACACCGAAAATTTTATAATCTTTTTCTGTATATGAAATGTTTCTATAGTAATCTTTAGCAATGCTTAAATTATCAAGAGAGTGTCCTGCATGCAGTTCAAATTTACTAACAATAGTAGAATTACTATCTAGCTTAGGAACAATATTACTACCATGCTTATCTATCAATACAAAGTTAGTATTGTTGTTCCTATCAAGATAGTTTTTAACGTCAAGAGTGAATGTACCATTTTGACTCAACGGTATCCTGAAGGATATGGTATTATTTATTGGAGAATAAGTTATTTGATCACAATCTTTTAACAAACTAATTTTGGAAAAAATGATAGTACCGTTTCCATGTACATTAATTGTTGAACTTGAAACCTGGTTTTCATATCCCTGAGTCTTGACAAAAAAGGTATAAGTACTATAATAACCTGCAACCTTAGTATATGGATAAATATTTACTTTATTACAACCAGTGATTAAATCTTCTTTGCCATGACTATAACCTCCACCACTATCTATAAAAATATGAGGAGCAGGTATATGATATTCTCCTGAATAATGAATGTTTGTAAGATGAAATGGTTCACAAACAATATTATCTACTTTATTTTTTCTTCCAATATAGTGAAGTCTAGCATCATCATATCTAAAATAGTGTACTGCAAAACTACGATCATTTAATATTACTTGCGAGAATCCTGTATTCAATGAGTAAGTGTTAGTGATCTTAAAATCTGTAACTTCATTTGTTAGTTGTTCTGTACTAAGTATATTAGTAGAATTGCTACCCAAAGAAAGCGGACCTAAAAATTTATCACTTATAAAAATAAACTGATTAGTTGTGTCATTTCCACCAAGTATTTTTGTATTCCCCTCAGAAAGCAAAAAAACATTGTGTAATTTATCACTTCCAATTATTGTTCCTGTATTTATATATCTTAGATCATAGATAATCCATTGATCATTGTTTTTTGATGCTTTCCTCTGATTATGAACCATAACTACCGCATTATCACAATGATGTACAGCTGTTGGAACTGATTTTGTAACACCTTTCTCATAATCTGCATCAGTAATTTCTGGTAAACAAATCATTGTAGAATTCTGTATAGGGTGAGGTAAGACACGCGAAAGATGTTTTGTATTAGCGTTTTTCTCATGCATATGAATAGTTGCAGAACTACCACTAATAGTAGATATATAGTCACAGTAAGATATTGTATGGCATGATATTGCAATATAATACGCATGACATACTTCTTTATTTTTGCAGTTTTTAGGTTGATATTCTATCTTTCCTAATCCTGTAGCATAAGCAACCACATCATTAGGACTAGCTGATAAAGTTTTCCAAGCATTTTGAACTATATTGTTAACTGCTTCTGTTCTAAATTTTAAATTTTTTATGTCTTGTGCCATATCTTGCAACAACATAGTACGCCAAAAGATACTCCAATTCTCCGAATGTGTAGTATCATACTTTTCTTCATATTCTATAATATTACTAATGCCACTATATATTCCATAACCTACCATTAATCCAAAACCAACTCCTATAGCTAATGGTCCAGCACCCGCAACAGTTAATCCAATACCAGAAAAAAAAGAAACGCTAGAAAAAGTTATAGATGCTATGTTATCTCTTATGTCTTTATCACTACACGGATCATTACTGCCTTTTTTATTAGCACATTGTACTAAAGTATTGGATGACATTGCTATATCAATAATATCAAATACTCCTGCTAATGCTCCTGCTGTACCTTTTGCTATTTTTGCACCATATTTCATTCCTCCTATTTGGATAACGAACTTTGTATTATAACCTAAAACACGTGGTACAAACTTGCCAGCAGTATTTGCAGCTGTATTGACAATTTTAGGTGTAATCTTTACCATTATATGCTCAATTGGTTGTGATAGAAAAGAATAACTCAACCCAGTCACACTTAATGCACAATATCCTTCACTTCCATCTTGACAAGTAGCAATAGTACTATGTATTCCTCTTATTAATTGAACTTTACCTGCAGCATTTAATAGCCCTTGCTTTAATTTAGGATTGATTTTTGGAGCATCACTCTTTGAAAAATCATGTGATAAATCTTTAATGCGCTCATTTTGAATATAACTATTATATCCTCCATCTTGAATAACATCATTCAATAAATACTTGTACTCACCAATAATATTAATATTGTTATCACCTGCTGCAATTCTTTCTTTAGCTAATTCTAATAGTTGAGAATTTTTATTATTATCTTGAATATTTTTGGTATACTCCAGAAATTTCTTACTATCAATCATAATCTGATCTAAATCTCTTGGTGCTTTTTTGTTTACATTAAAATTATCTACATCATCCCATGAATACAAACAATCATTAATACTCCTTTTTGTTCTTCCAGCACCTAAACATAATTTTGACAGCCCAGCTACTACATTAGGATCAGCAACAGTAGTAGAACTATGCACTACTATAGCAGAAGTAAATGAATCACTTGTTAATAACAAAGAATCAGCATTCCTAGCTTGAGCATTAAACACAGCTCCCATTATAACTATTTTATCACTATCTGTTATCGCCTTTAAAGCTGCTCCTTGGGAGTATCTGTTGACTTGTTCGTCAACTAAGTTTTTTACTACTTTTTTTCCTTTATCATTTAAAAATTCTTGTTCTTTTTGTATTTTTTCTGCTATGTCTGTTATTTTTAATAGATTATTTTCCTGTGTGTGAGTTAATTTAATTGAGTCATCATATTTTAATTCTAGTCCTACAGGCGTGTACTCTTTAGTACCTTGAACAGAAGCTCCAATACCTTGAATTAACATGTCTATTCTACCACCAGCTCCTGTTTGAAATTCTGTTAATACTAACTCTCTGGTTTTTTCTTCTCCTGCTAATTTTATATCACTATAATGACTAAATGCTCCATGTAATATTGCTTGAAAATGTGCTTCTTTACTAATGAATGATTTAATAGGATTAATCCCTTCCCCGATTTTCTTTAATAAATTATTATATTTATCTGATGAAATATTAGCCTGTAACTGAGAATTTAGAGCATCAACGAACTTTTCTTTTAGCTTATCAGGGTAAGTAATCTTTGTAAAATCTCCCTTAGATTCTTCATTATAAGCATCATTATATGATTTTAGAGAAGGATAAAGATCAATTATTTTTATATTACAATATTCTTCAAATTGCTTTTTATCTATTCTAAAATGTAAATCCAGTTGAATAATTTTCCTATCACCAATTAATGCTTGATTTAATGGAATCTTTTTTAGCTGCACATCTCTATTAGTTTCTATAATATTTAATAAAATAACAGAGTCTTTTTGACTAGATGGGATAAACAACACTGTTGTAATGGCATGACTCTTATCTCCTTTGAGATCAGTTTGTTGACTATCTTTAGTCTTATCTTTGGCTATACGTCCAGGTTGCACTCTTGTTGCCTGAGAATCCAACACTTTTAGTTCTTCAGTTGCTACAATATCATCCTTATTATAGATAAAAATATGTTTTGTATATTTATCGTCTTCTAATAATATCGATTGTCCAAGTAGAAACCTGCTAAAGTAATGATTCTCACTTTTTTCTCCTGTGCCTGGAAAGGTATGATAAGTATTTTCTAAGTACTCTTTGATTTTATCTTGAAAAACGCTCTTATCTTTTTCTCGAGTAATTTGATCCCTAACTTCCCATTCTCGTGTAGAATCTAGTATTCCCTGTACTAAAGGAGTTATTTCTACATCACGTTTTACCAATTCCATTTGTATAAATGATGAGGCTGTACTATCCAAGTTCATACCAGCACAAAGAATATTATCTGGAATAGTTAGAATCCTCATAGTATTAGGTTGGAATCCCTTAGTGTAATCTTTTGCTTGTTTAAGAGCATCACTAGATCCTATTTGTCCTGTAATTCCTGCCTTAAGTTCAATAATGATAGGAATAGAATTTGTTGCTCGATCAGGACCACGAACTAATAAAATTATATCAGCATATCCTCTACCTGCAAATTGTTCTAAATAGATACGGGTATTTTCGCGATACCTAAAATTATCAAATACACCAGCTACAAACCCATGATGATCAGCTTCTCGTGCTTGACTCCCATAAACATCTTTTGACAAACTTAAAGCAGTGTGGGTATCTTTAATGTGGGTTAAGATTTTTTCAAAGATATTTCTTACTTGATCTGTATCTGAACTAGCAAGCTTAGCTATATCATTTTCTAGATAATCGTCTCCTGCTCTTTTCTTAGTTATTTTTTGAAATGGAAACTTAACAGGAGCAGGACCTGCATCATGTTTTATTGGTATATTATTATCTATTTCGACTGTGATTTTGTTTTCTCCTGTGGATTTATTAATCTTTATTAATTGAATTTTAATGTCTTTTTCTTTTAGTTTACTTTGTTTATTGTTTGCTCTTAAATTATTTATCTCGTCTAATTCATCTGTAGTAAATTCAAGTTTCCGTGTACGTAATTGTTCAGATGTATATTTTTTGTTGCCTTCTTCAGTAAAGATAAAAACATTTACTTTTTTTTCTATTTCTACCACTACCTTTAAAGTTTTTGCACTATCAAAACGGAAATAAAGACTTGTTATTCCAATTTTTTGTACACCAAGTCGAGTATCTAATAATGTAGAAAAACTTCCTAAGAAAAAATGAGGAAAAAAACCTTCTTTTATACTAGAATGTAAGTAAGAAGGAATCTGATTTATAAATGACTGAAATCTTGCTTGAAAAGAATAATCAAGTGGTGGATTTTGAGGTATACTACTTTTAGCAATATCTGGAAAAAGTAGTTCTATTAACTCAAATTCTTGTGGTTTTTCCTTTAAAGGATTTATATTAGGCATAATAAACCTCATAAATACTTATTACATAAACTTTTATCTTTATTGATTGACTAAAAATTTCTTTATACTTTATTAACTTAATTCTCCTGCTCCATGCTCATCTAATAATGTAAATATGCCAGTAGAATTAGCCCCTAATACAGCAACATCTCCTGTCCCTTCTTCTTGTTGCTTAGTATCAACTAAGTAATTAAAACTACTGTTAAATAGATTATTTTTTATGAAAATATCATAAATCCATTGGTGTTTTTTAAGATTTTGTACTTGTTCTAAGTTAAGAGAGCCAACTATTTCTGATAATATCTCTGAGTATTTATCTGCTGTAATGAGTTTTGCTATACTACCTGCAGCAACAAAACTATAGCTTAGTTCATGTAAAAACTTTTGTTTATGCTCTTCAAATCCGGGCATATTCCACATAACACTCAGCATATCATAGCCAGCTTTTACAAAACTACTATCAGGTGCTGAAGAGATTCTGGTTAATGATACGGATATTAATGTATCATATTGATCATTGGATAAATCTTCTGGTTTTAAATATGTAAATAATTTTTGAGCACGGTCAAAATAATAATTACCTCTTAGTTCTGTAAAAATAGAATAATGACCATTCTTTTCAATGTCCCTTTTTAACAACTCAGGATATTTATCGACATCAAGACGATGCAGACAAAAATCAATCATATCTACATTAGCTCTGCCACTAAATAGCTCATAGTAAATAGCCGTGTTTATTAATAGTTCTTCTTTTTGCTCTGCAGATAATACCGGTTGCAATTTATTCCAAAAAAACTCTAATGCTTGTACATGTTTCCCCATCATTGCACATTCATAACCATGCATATCTAAATTATCTCCTGCAAGTTTTAACTTATTTTTAAACTTGTCTGTATAACCAGTAATAAAATGTGACCAAAAGGATACTAACCCTCCCGCACGTGAATATGTACTATCTAGTATAGATTCTATAGATGCCGGCCAAGCACGATCAGATTGAGCCTCATCAAATAACTTGCGAATATCATCTTCAAAACAGCACCAGCAGGCTACCCTATATTTTTGAAAATTATCAAAAGGGTTTTCTTTACCATCTGGAGTCTTTTCTGCAAGTAATCTCCTACCTACTTCATTTCTATTGAGTTTTACTTGTTCTAAACTATCTACTTTTTCCCAACAAGCATCATCATTAATTACTTGGGCAATAAAATCTAACTTATTTGAAAAACTTGTCTTCAGTAAAGGAGCACCATATAAATGACACCAATTCTCTATTTGTAGCTGTTTAGACCCTTTATAAGGATCATTCGGATTAACAGAAGCCACTAACCCTTCTTTAACTTGATCAGAACGCATAAAATTTTCTCCTATTCATTTTTTTGATCATAAAACTACATGACATCTTATGGATTTTTGTATTAGCTTACAGTAAATACAAAAACCTCTATTATTACTTTAGTTATTCTTAAACTTTAACACAATGACTTTTTTTATTTATTTTTTCTGTAGTTTTTAAAACCTACTCAATTACTATACTATACTTATTCAGTATTATCATTAATTTCATAGTAGTAAATTAAGAATCTTCACTATTAATTATATAAACACCCTAACACCATTAATCTTTATAAATATTCTGAATTTAATGCTACGTTAAGTAAATTTAGAATTATTCCAAAAAGCAATAAATACAATTTAGATTTTATCAACACAAATTTTGCAATTATAATTTTAGCATCTTATTAGCAAACAGATTATTAAATTTTTCCCTATTTCTTTAGTGAAATGAGCAAAGATTAAGGCATTTGGTTATCAAAAACATTTTTGCCAGTTTTGGTCCATTGATCTTGAATATTTGGATGTTGCATTAATTCGTTTTTTAGAAAAACCAATGCCCCTAGTAAACTATTAGGTGGTAAACAGTCGAGCTTGGCTTTAACAACTAACCCACCCATTTCTATCAAACGACGGGTACGAGCTTTTCTTTCTTGAATTTTAAGTCTTGCTTCTTCAGTAATAATTTTAGCTTTTTTTTGCTGCAATTTTAATCTACGTTTTATGACGTTATCCATATAAATAGTTTTCATTTTTGATTGTTATAATAATCATGAATCATCAATAAATTATGGAAGTCAACTTTATAATTATTAAGTGCTCAGAAATTCTGCAAATTTTTTCTTGAATAGATCAATGTTGGATACAATTTTTAAGCTTGCAAAGTCTTGGCATAGTGCTGAAATAGAAAACCATTCAAAATCAAAATATCCCCATACCTAACTGAACCAGCAAACTAAGATCAATAAAAACAAATAAAGATGATCGTTATTTATCAGCTATGTAAAAAAGGAATAAATAAGGAGGTTGGTACTTGTTGCATAAACAAAGAAGAGCGGGTAGGTAGGCACTTAGCGTGCTTTCCTCCCAAAGGTAGGGTCGAGCAATGGCACGGTAGCTTTTGTTATCCCCGTTTCCATCACCCGCCTCGTCAAACGTAACGTACAGATTTCCCGTATTACGCTTTCCTGATAACTTCTTATCATTGCCTATGACCTATCCGCTGTTATTGCTTTCAAAGGTCTGTAATATCGAATTTGGTAATCGTTATATAATCCCATCTTCTCATACAAATCTCTCCTACTCCACCTTTCCCAGCCGAAGCCTTTCAATCCTCGTGATTTCATTAAATGGCGTCTTACTTTCTTCTCTACCCAGTCTCTTACATATCCAAAACAACGGCTAGAGTTACCAATCCTAAAGTAGTTTATCCAACCTCGTAATATCGGGTTGATAAGGTATGTTACTCTATCAACTGGTTGCGATATAAACTTGCGGAATATCTCTTTTAGTTTTGCTAGCAGGGCAGTTCGTGCTCTCATTCTAGGCGTCTTCTGGATTCCAATTTTACCTTGCTTAGTTTTCGCTCGTCTAAAATCAAATCCCAGAAAGCTAAATGTTTCACCATTCTTTAGATCAACTGTCTTTGTTTTCTCTTCGTTTAGTTCAACCTTTATTTTCAACAATTCTTGTCTTAGCCTTATATTGATCGCTCTCTCTAACCACTGCCATTTTCTATAGCCATCAATTAGTATGATCAGATCATCAGCCCATCTAACGTACTCTATATGGTCATAGCCATCTCTTAGCTTACTCACTTCCTTTGCTCTTTCTAGCATTTTATCTACTTCATTTAAGTAAATATTGCTTAAATGCGGTGATAGTTATGCAACGACAAAATTTATTGCCTGGGGATGACAGCTAAGTTTGCCGGTAAGAGGGTGGATAAGTTTGCATAAATAAGCCTCCTTTTTGTTAATGTTTTATAATATTAGAATATTTACTTGGGTTTAAATTCTAGATATAACAACGTTAAATTTGTGTCATACTTGATTTTATAATTGTTTTTCTGTAAGTATTAAGTTTGTTTAAAAGCATGTTTTCTCCTATAACTTTCAGAATTAATTTCTAGAATCGTAGAATGATGAATTAGCCTATCGATAGCAGCTACAGTCATAGAGTTTGTAGCAAAAATACTATCCCATTCACTAAAAGGCTGATTAGATGTAACAATAAGACTCCCTGATTCGTATCGCTGAGCAATCAGTTCGAACAAAACATGCGTTTCAGCTTCATCCTTACGTACATATCCTATATCATCAAGGATAATAACATCATATTTATCAAGTTTAGCAAGTTCTGCCGGAAGGCGACAATCTCGACGAGAGGCTTGCAGATTTTGAACAAGCTTAGTGGTGGAAGTAAAGAGTACTCTGATATTTTTTTCTACCAATGCATACCCTAGTGCAGCAACTAAATGACTTTTTCCTACCCCGGATGGACCAAAAACTAATAAATTTTCGGCTCGCTTAACCCAACTAATATTACAAGCTAGATCATCTACTTTTGCTTTATTTAAAGTTTGAACCTGACTAAAATCAAAAGTAGCTAAAGATTTACCTACTGGTAGATGAGCTTTTCTTAAATAAGTTTGAATCTTTTTCCTATGACGAGCTTCTACTTCGTGTTCAAAAAGGATAGATAAAAACTTAGTATAATTCCATCCCTCATGCTCTGCTTTTTGTAAAATCGATTGCCATAGTTCAAGTGGCTTTGTTCGGAAGGGTATCTGTTGTTTTTTTTGACGTAATTATCCTATTTTTAGGGAAGCACATTTACCGAATGAATTCCATAAATTTATAATGTTGGAAATAATAATTGCTTCACGTTTTTGTGATGATATTTTTTTAGTTAATAGAGATGAACCAATACATCGCTTAATTCTTGAAATTTGAGCTTCAATTCGTGCCCTAATTCCATAACAGTATTTTTTATAAAATGCATAAATATTACCTTTCTTACTAATATAACCTACAACCTTATCATGCCATATGGTATTATCTTGACCATATATCTTAGCATTACGTGGAGGAGGAATTACTGGTGTAATACCACGATTACTTAATGTCTCAACTCCTTCAATACTATAGTAAGCACCATCAGCAATTACTCTATCTACCGATATATTCTCTGGTATTAAAGACTCTAACATCTCTATATCAGAAGTATGGCAATCAGTAATCTCAACATCATGAATATTTATTTCAGAATCCATAGCAATATGCATTTTCTGCCATGGCTTATTCTTACAGATTTTATTATATTTCATTGCGTACCAGCTACTAGCTGTATTGAATCTAAGACCTGTGCTATCTAGTATCAGAGATATAGCTTCGCCATTCTTGACACGCCCAGCAAGTTTATTGCAAAACTGTTTCACCTCTAATGGTATCTGTGAAAATAAATTACATAAATGACCAAAACTTGGAACTGGAATCTCAAGACCCTTGCTCCGCCATAGATCCTCAAAGTAACCTGTTATTTGACGCTGCCCGAAACCAAATAAACGATATAATGTATAAATTAGTTGTATATAGGGTACTTGGTATGTCGTTGTCCTTCCAGATTCTCCCTCTACGTAAGGTTTGGTATTAATGAATAAAGACTCTAGATCCCCTGCAGGGAAATACAGGCTGATCATCCCTCTTTTTCTTAAACTCTCGTTATATTGTGACCAATTGGTTATTTTATATTTCGGCTTATCTATTTTTCTTGGCAAACCTGTTTTTGCTCTTTCTTTGTATGGCATTCTCAATTTACAACTTATCTATTCCAGAATATTATATATCATTCTCCCTATACTTCACACCTATTTATTACCCTTCCGAACAAAGCCGATTCAATACAGCTAGTAGCTGGTACGCAATGAAATATAATAAAATCTGTAAGAATAAGCCATGGCAGAAAATGCATATTGCTATGGATTCTGAAATAAATATTCATGATGTTGAGATTACTGATTGCCATACTTCTGATATAGAGATGTTAGAGTCTTTAATACCAGAGAATATATCGGTAGATAGAGTAATTGCTGATGGTGCTTACTATAGTATTGAAGGAGTTGAGACATTAAGTAATCGTGGTATTACACCAGTAATTCCTCCTCCACGTAATGCTAAGATATATGGTCAAGATAATACCATATGGCATGATAAGGTTGTAGGTTATATTAGTAAGAAAGGTAATATTTATGCATTTTATAAAAAATACTGTTATGGAATTAGGGCACGAATTGAAGCTCAAATTTCAAGAATTAAGCGATGTATTGGTTCATCTCTATTAACTAAAAAAATATCATCACAAAAACGTGAAGCAATTATTATTTCCAACATTATAAATTTATGGAATTCATTCGGTAAATGTGCTTCCCTAAAAATAGGATAATTACGTCAAAAAAAACAACAGATACCCTTCCGAACAAAGCCTACTGAATTATCTCTAGGAGAAGGCTTTGCTGACATTGTTATATTAGTACGCTCACCTGAGCGATCACTCAATACTATTCCTGTGATTGTTGAACTTAAAAAAGGTAGGAAAGGCGATATTTCTCAACAAGATAAGGATCAGGCTAAAAAATATGCTGATGCATTTTGGTATGGACCACAGAGAATGATAACAAACAATAAAGATGTTGTCTATTCAGTATTAAATTGTGATTTGGAAGAAGACAAAAGAGTATGGGTTGAGGCAAGTACAAAAAAGATTGATCATCAACCTTTTTTACGTTTTACGCTACAAACTACTGACAAAACAAAAATAGAAGAGCAATTAAAGTACATTTATTATGCTATACCAAATGAAGTTCCAAATTACTATAATTATACTACGAAATTGTTATTAGGGCAGTTAATTGCTACAACACCAAAAGAAGAATCGTGGGAAAAGCATGTGTTTAAATATGCAAGAATAGGGGCATCAGATATATCTGGAGATATAGCAACATTTGGATTTATGAATCCAGAACAAAAGATATTAGTATTACTCAATGTAGCTAGGGGTGATGTAAGACATCCTATACCAGAAACTAACAAAACCAATATAGATAATATAATTGGAGGACATAGAAATGTAAAAATAGAAGAAATATATTTAAAACTTAATACCAAAAAAGCAGTTAAAGGTAGTTTTGAAAATTGGCAAAATATTAAGGTAAATTCTTATAGTAACTTACAAGAATATAATAGCAAGAAGACTCAGGATTTACTAGGACAATTTTCAGAGTTAAATATTGATACAGAGTCTTTAAATACCGTATTAAGTAGAGCAGTAGACGTAATGAAGAAGCCTAACATAGAACCAAAAGATGCACAACATTATGTAAATTTATTTAAAGAAATAAGTAAACATTTATTTGACTTTAAGGAATCCATTAATAATGAGGATAATTTTCAAGCTATAGTACAAGGGATATTTACCCACTATAGTGATGTACAATTCGGCGGTGGTAATAATGAACGCATTAGTGTTGTTCCAGAAATGCAATCTGGTGGAGGATGTCGTGTTGATATAGGAATAGTTGGTAAAAAGGTGTTTGTAGGAATAGAACTCAAATTTGATGAAACCCAAGGCACACAAAAGCCAAAGATGTTAAAGAACACAGCAATAACAGCAAAAGCTAACGATGCTGAAAAGCAATTAGCACGTTATAAAGAACAACCAAATAACATTAAGTCTTTAACAGATGGTGATGAAGCCGCAATGCTTTGGGCAGTATTCCATAAAAAGGCAACGACTCCTGAATCACTAATCGAAGTACGAAGTGAGTTTGATACTTTCCCAGTAGTGCATAGTTCAATGCACGTTATCCAACAGCTAATTGGAGATAGTATGGATATGAGTTAGTTTTAGTCACTCTGTATAAATGTAGCTTTGCTGCATGGTCCAAGAGAACATGATTAAAAATTGTATTTTACCTGTATTTTAAAATTGTGTTTAACGTAAGAATTCAATTGTAGTATTTTTTGAGCCATGTAACAAAACCTACAAACGCTGAGGGAACAATTTAAAAACTCAGTGATAATTTAAAAGATAAAAGAAAATATATAAACATGATGAAAGTATATTTTCTTTACTTACAAAAGAACAAAAAAATATAAAGTTGCTCTTGGCTAGGGACATTCTTAGAGTATTTAATATAATGCTTTATGTACATACGCACTAAGAGTTAGAACTATCAAAGGCGCTTTTACCGATTTTAGTCCATTGATCTTGGTTACTTGGATATTTTACTAATTCATTTTTTAAAGAAAGTAAAGCACCAAATAAAGTGTTAGTAGGTAAATAATCAAGTTTAGCTTTGGCGATCAAGCCACCAATTTGGATTAAGTGGCGTGTTCTAGCTTTTCTTTCCTTAATCTTAAGCTTCGCTTCTGCAGTAATAATTTTAGCTTTTTTTTGTTCTAATTTTAGTCTTTGTTTGGTCATATTTTCCATAGATGTAAACCTCATTTTGTAATTATCAGATTAGCATATTAATTACTCACATGTCATGAATGCTCAAAAAATTTGAGAAGTCAAATTGTTTATAGTTATCAATAAAATTTGATAAAATTTTTCTCTGAATCAGCTAATTGATAGATACAGGTCTAAATTTTTAAAGTTCAACATAAGTGCAAGAGTAAATACATAGTAAAAATCACAATAATTCCCCATGCCTATCTGAACCAGCAAAACCTAGAATAAATAAGTATAAACAAGAATAATTGTTATTAGTTAAGATCGATTTAAAAACATCAGAGGTAGGTTAGCTCTTGGTTTGCAAAAACAAAAGAGAGACGCAATATATAAACCTAAAGGTTTATTATTTGCTTGCTGGTTCATATGTTTGAGATTCAGTGGATGATTTTAAGATTGCATGGTAATGTCAATGATGGATTGAACATTGTTAGAATTAACAAACCATGGCGATACAGTTTGCAAGAATAGAAATAGTAAGTAGGAGTGAAGGTAAAAATGCTTGTTTGAAAGCTGCTTATAATGCCAGGCTGATTATTAAAGATGAGAGAACTAACATCACTTATAATTTTAGCAAAAAAGGCGATAATGTTTACCATGCAGTATTATTACCTAGCCACGTAGATCAAAAATTCAAAGACTCAAGGATCTTGATGAATGAGGTAGAGCGTACAGAGAAAAGAAAAAACAGTCAATTATTAAAAGATATAGTTATAGCACTGCCTGATGATAAGGAATTGGATTTAGATGATAGAATAGCCATTACTCATGAAATCATCGAAGAGATTGGGTGGGTAAGAAATGGCCTAGGAGTTCAGGTTGATATTCATCAGCCACAGACGTACGAAAAGAATTGGCATGCCCATGTGCTTGTGACTACCAGAAGATTTACAGAAGATGGTAAAACATTAGGAGCTAAGGCAGTAGATTTAAATCCTAAATTTGCCAAAGTTAAGGGCAAAGCATTCATTATCCCTGAAGATAAAATTATTCATGAAAGAGCTAAAGAAGTAATCAATAAATATTTTGCCAAGTTAGGTTTAGAAATCCGAGTAGACCCAATAAGTTTTAGCCCTGAGCAGCATGTCGGCCCTACTAGAATGCGAAGTATTATCAATGAAATAGCAGAGCAAAATAACATATGCAGGCTTGCCCATCTTGAAATCATCAAAGGAGCAGATGGAGTGCTTGATCGCATGATTCGTCATCAAGCTATTTTTACTAAATTGGATATAGAAAAAGCAGTAAAAGAGATTAAAAAAGAAGCAGAAAAGCAAAAACTAATAAGGGAAATATTAAATTCAGATAGGCTGATAAAACTATATAATGAAGATGGCACGGATACTAAATACTATACTACTAAAGGCGTGCGGGATGAAGAATTAAGGATACTAAGAATAGCAGATAAGGTAAATAGCCAGATTCATTTTAATAACGTTATTAAGCTTAAAAGTGCTATCGATAATCTTGCAAGTGTTAATGAAGCACAAAGAGCAAGTCTACAGCATATTTTAATTAATAATCAAGGGATTAGGGTCTTGCAAGGTAGAGCCGGCACCGGTAAGTCGCAAGTACTTGCTGAAGCTTATAAAATTGCCACCAATCATGGGCAAAATATTATAGGACTCGCTCCTACTCATAAAGCAGCATCAGAGCTTAAAAGTAAAGGCTACCAGAAGTGTCATACAGTCAAAGGGTTTTTATTTAAATTGTATAATGGTAAAGCTAATCTACCAAGAAATACTACGCTAGTAGTAGATGAAGCAGGAATGGTAGGTAATAGTGATTATTTAGAATTACTAAAAGTAGCAAGGAGTAACAATTGTAATCTGATACTGGCTGGAGATGAGAGACAACTCACTTCCGTTGAGCGAGGAGGAATGTTTGCAGTATTGGCTAGTAAATTTGGCTCATATGAGTTAAGTAGCATTAGAAGACAAAATAAAGTATGGGCAAGAGAAATGGCTTCATGCTTTGCAAAATCAGATATTGCCGGTGGTCTGCGTTTACTTGCACAGCATAAATGTTTAAAGATTGATCATACGCTAGAAGAATCAATGGCAAGACTAATTAATGATTGGAGTAACAGCAAATTTGCTCTAAATGAGCGTTTAATAATTACCATGCGTAATGTTGAAGTAGATAGTATTAATCAAGGGATCAGGGAGTTATTAAAAGCTAAAGGCTTGCTTACCGGTAAAGAATATAGACACTATCTATCATCTGAAAAGTACGAAGATTATATGGCAGGAGATCGTATTTTGTTTAAAAGTACTAATAAAGATTTACAAATAGATAATGGTGAATTTGCTACAATTACTTCAGTAAGTAACGATAAATTTATCACTAAAACAGATAATGGCAAAGAAATAGAATTTAATCCTCAAGATGTAAGCTTTAAACATGGCTATGCATCTACAGTATATAAGGCTCAAGGAGCCTCAATTAAAGATGTCTATGTATTACATAATCTAGCAGGAAATAGCAGAAATTCTTATGTAGCCATGACAAGGCACATAGAAGAGGTAAAACTTTACTATAATAGGAAGGCTACCAGGAATATGGCCAGTTTAATATCGCAACTTAGCAAAATAGATAATAGGCTATCTAGCATTAATTTTAAAACTTTAGAAGAATTAGTAGCGATTCAAGATCAAAAAAATAAGAGTCCTAATATTATAGATAAAGTAGGTAATTGGTTTAAAGGGGTAGTAGAAGATATTAAGGATAGATTACACAGTAATGATAACTATTATCACTTAAGAGTGAAGTTAGAGCCACCTGCTAAAGTAGCAGATATCCTAGGAAGTACTAGCACAAATCTTGCCACAAGCCATAAAGCCCAAGAAGAGCGAAAAAGCTCTTCTTATAACCTTACGAATTGTAATAAACAAGATACAACAATCAGTGTTAAGTTACAAGAGGATATTATGGCCAAGAATAAAATAGATTATAATTCTATTAATAAACAAAAAGCAGTAGAATTAAAGCAACGATTATCATTTAAAGCGGAAGAAATAGGTAGAAATTTGCTAGGCAGTCCAAACAAGCATTTATCAAATAGTCAAGTGTTACGCTGGGAGAAAGATGGCAAAATAGTGATGAGGATAGGTGGCAGTAAAGCTGGCAGATGGTATGATTTTAGTAAAGGAGAGGGAGGAGATTTATTTACCTTAGTACAAAGAGAAAAAAATTGTGATTTTGTAGAAGCTAAGAAATATTTACAAGATATGGTTGGTATATCAAACAATAGCAAGTTATTAGAAGATAAGATAAGAGAGCAATTTGACCAAAAAGTTAAGAATCAAGATCAACAAGCGAAATATGCTGAAATATCTAAGAGGCTATCAGTAAATAAGTGTTAACAAATCAGTTTATTAAGCATTAACCGAATCATAGCAATATAAATCTGATTAGTAGCAGATTTGACAGTATGTTCGTAATGTTTACTTAACCTTCTGAAATTATTTAACCAACCAAAAGTACGCTCTACTATCCATCTAATCGGTAAGATTTCAAATTTTTCTGATTTTCTCTTTACTACAGATAACAATGATTTTGTATTCAAAAAACACCAATTTTGTAAATTACCACTATAGCCTCCATCTGCAAAAAATCTTTCAATTGATGGATATTTATTCTTTGCTACAAGCAAGCTTTCTTTAGCACCGTCTCTATCTTGTATACTTGCTGAATGTACATTAACAGCTAGTAATAAACCATTTGCATCTGTTACTATATGACGCTTTATTCCTTTTATCTTTTTACCGGCATCATACCCTTTTACTTCACTTCTTTGCGTATTCTTAATTGATTGCGAATCAATTATTCCAATTCTCGGACTTGCTTTTTTTCCCCATTGATTCTCGGCATCTTGAAACAAGTTCTTCATTTATCTTTTGCCATAATCCTCTACGATTCCATTTATTATAATATTCATTAACTATTTTATAATTTGGATATTCTTTTGGTAAATATCGCCACTGACACCCTGTACGGCTCTGATAAAATATTGCATTTACTATTGATCTTCTATCTATTTTTATTTTCCTTCCTTTCTTCTTATAGGCAAAATATTCTTTTATTATTTCCCACTCTTCGTCCCGTAATTCACTTGGATAGCTCATAATTCTTTTGCTTTTTTGCTACCTTGTATAACATTTCTTCTTCTATTTTTCTACTATTTATTCTTTAACTTTTATTTACTGATAGGCTCTAAGATAAAGAGAGCTGAAGAATTATATGAAAAATCAGATTCTATAAAATATGTCATGCCAAATAATGTAGCAAAAAGATATTTATCAGAACATCGTGGAATTAAAGAAGTATTAACAAGATACCAACTAAGTAACGATCTTAGAACCAATATGATGTGGGATAATAATAGCAAACAATATTATCCTGCATTAATTGCTTTTGCTAGAAATAAAGATGGTAATATTACCGGTGGACAATCAATTTATTTAAACAAAGACACAAATAATAAAGCTGATATTGAGGTTAATAAACGTTCTTTTGGCAGAATCAGAGGTTCTTTTGTTGAGATTAATAAAAATAACGAACAGCAGAACGTACAAAGCAGGAACGTACAAATCAGTAAAGATGGCAATAATTCAGTTAGTAATATAACGATTATAGCAGAAGGGGTAGAAACGGCTTTAAGCATTGCAGAAGCTGGTATTAAGGGCAAAATACTTTGTAGTTTAGGTGTAAGTAACATCCGAAACTATGAGCCTATCAAAGGAGAAAGAATAATAATTGCTGCCGATAATGACGGCAAAGACGCAGTATCAGTTAATACTGTAATTAAGGCTCAGGAAGAATTAATTAGGCAAGGAGCGACGGTAGCAATAATACGACCACCAGAAAAAGGTGATTTTAACGATATGTTAAAATCCCAAGGGGCAGAATCTATAGACAAGCTTATAGAGCCTGAAATAGCAAAATTAACAGCAACTAGTAAGGCAACAGAACTTAAATCATCCTTAAAAGCAAGTGATGATAGCAAATCACAAATTAAATCTATAGAATTATTATTTTCAAAATTTGCAAATAACGATAATAATAAACTAAATAATTTGCAGCAACAGCAAATAACAGCTCTAGCCAAGTTTGGCACAGCAGAAAATATCAATACTGCTATGCAAATCTACAGAGAAAAAGGTATAGATTCTTGTACTGCTTATAGTAACAAGATTTGCATAGCAGCAATAGAGCAGAAGATACAGAAAGATTTACAAATAATGAAGAATAAATTTGATCCTAATTATAATCTTGGTGATAAAAAATTTTGTGATATAGTAGTACATGATTTTCAAGGCAAAAGCCATTTAGTGCCTGAAGATTACTTAAATGCTATAGGAAGGGATAAACAAGTAATGCAGTATATAAGTCCACGCTCAGAAATAGCTAAAGAAATAAGAAGTGCAGTAAAGCAAGTATCTGAGATCAAGCTAAATCAAGGAATAAGAGTTTAGAGTATAGTGTAATAATATTTTATCAAGTTAAAAAATATAAATATATGAGTGAACAAGGAAACCTGCTGGGTGATCCAGATAAGGATAAGAAGAAAGCTAAGCATGATAAGATATTTCGTAAGGCACTAGAGAATCCTCTAGTTGCCCATGAATTCTTTAATGCACATTTGCCCCCAAATATTAAAAGTTTAATAGATTTTCCTAGTTTAGCAATGGAAAATACCACTTTTGTAGAAAGCTCTTTAAAAGATTCTATCTCTGATGTTTTATTCTCATGCAAATTTGATAAACAAGATGGCTACTTATTTTTACTTGTCGAGCATCAATCAAAAGCAGATCATTTCATGGCCTTTAGGCTATTTAAATATATGATTAATATTTGTGAGCGATATTTAATACAAAATCCTAAAGCTAAGACTTTACCATTAATATACCCGATGATATTTTTCAATGGTCAGGAGAAATACAATGTTGCAAGGAATTTGTGGGATTTATTTGCCAATAACAAATTAGCAAGAGAATTATGGATTAATGATTACCAATTAGTGAATGTCCATGAAATACCAGATGAAGAGTTTAAACAAAGGATATGGTCAGGGATATTAGAATTTTTTCTCAAGCATATACATGAGCGGGAGTTATTAAAAAGATGGCAAGAAATATCAGATATATTACCGGAATTAACCAAAATAACGATAGGTTATGATTATCTAGAAATGATATTATATTATACATTGACGAAGATAGAGCAAGATGATAAAATAAAACTAGAGAATTTATTATCAACAAAGTTGAATCCGGAAATAGGAACAAGGCTTATGAGAAGTTTAGCAGAGCATTGGCAACAAGAAGGGAAAGAAATAGGTATTCTTGAAGGCTTACAAGTTGGTGAAGCTAAAGGTATCCAAATTGGTGAAGCTAAAGGTATCCAGATTGGAAAAGCTGAAGGAAAAGCTGAAGGAAAAGCTGAAGGAAAAGCTGAAGGGGAATATAATAAAGCAGTAGAGGTAGCAAAGAAAATGTTAGCTCAAGGTTGTAATGTTTCTTTAATTTCTAGTGTAACCGGTCTTGATGAAGCTTTTATTAGTTCTTTAGAGTAAACATATTTCTTGTAAAATTTACTCTGCTGTTTGAAAAATCATTTATAAAAATTCTGAAATAACAAAAAAGTTTTTTATACACAGCTTACCTCTAAAACTCGTAATACTAAATTAGCGATTTAAAGGGGCATTATAATAGGATTTTTCTTTATAAGGTATTCCCCTCCATCAAATAATTGAAATCTTTTAAAAATGCCATTAAAATGGTTTGATATTTTTAGATTTAAATCAAGTTTGTAAATTCATTTTAAGTTTAGTAATAGGGAAATTACCCACAAGTTTTACATAACAGGTAAGATCTTCTAGATTCATAATTTCAGATGGCATTACTAATAATTTTCTTTTCTCTAAGCTATGCATATTTACTCTTATGCTCAAAAAAAATAATATATCTATTTTTTAGATACACAAATTATAGTATTACTATAATATTCATTGGCAATAATGTTATAGCTGCTTCCAATACACTCCCAACAAATATCCTTAGTGATCATACTGGAATAATAGAAGCACTTTCGGAAAAAAGGCAAGATTTAATAAAGACGTCAAACGATCGTAAAGATTATAGGATGTCACATCTGGAGAACATTAATAAAAAAATACGATCAATCAATCATGCTATAGAAAAAAGGAAAGAAGAGTTGGAAGATATTGAATATGAAGATTCAGAACTAAGAAAATTAAATGATAGAAAAAAACTATATAAAAAATCCCAACAAAGCCTTATAAGCTCTGATGAATCTTCAAACGAATTATTAGAGAAAGAATTAAAAAAAATCAATGATATGATATCAAAACGTAGTAATTTTGATGAAGGTCATATTGTTACTTCAACTCCTAAAAAATCTCAATCTAGTAGATCAGATAATTTAGATGCTTTAACCTCATCCTTAGACTTATCATCAGACAATGGAATTAATATTTTTAATGATTGTAACCTAGAATTGGATGCAGTAAGTAGTGGCGCTAATCATAATACTCCAAATAGTAGTTACAACAGTAACCAAAACTTAGAACCATCTGATAGAAATAATGATATTGAGGGTCTTAACCTAAAAGATGAACTAGATGCAGTAGATGGTAGTGGTGGTAATCAGAATAATCATAATACTCCAAATAGTAGTTACAACAGTAACCAAAACTTAGAACCATCTGATAGAAATAATGATATTGAGGGTCTTAACCTAAAAGATGAACTAGATGCAGTAGATGGTAGTGGTGGTAATCAGAATAATCATAATACTCCAAATAGTAGTTACAACAGTAATCAAAACTTAGAACCATCTGATAGAAATAATGATATTGAGGGTCTTAACCTAAAAGATGAACTAGATGCAGTAGATGGTAGTGGTGGTAATCAGAATAATCATAATACTCCAAATAGTAGTTACAACAGTAACCAAAACTTAGAACCATCTGATAGAAATAATGATATTGAGGGTCTTAACCTAAAAGATGAACTAGATGCAGTAGATGGTAGTGGTGGTAATCAGAATAATCATAATACTCCAAATAGTAGTTACAACAGTAACCAAAACTTAGAACCATCTGATAGAAATAATGATATTGAGGGTCTTAACCTAAAAGATGAACTAGATGCAGTAGATGGTAGTGGTGGTAATCAGAATAATCATAATACTCCAAATAGTAGTTACAACAGTAATCAAAACTTAGAATCATCTGATAGAAATAATGATATTGAGGGTCTTAACCTAAAAGATGAACTAGATGCAGTAGATGGTAGTGGTGGTAATCAGAATAATCATAATACTCCAAATAGTAGTTACAACAGTAATCAAAACTTAGAATCATCTGATAGGAATAATAACATTGAGGATCTTAATCTAAAAGATGAATTAAAAGAACCAAGCAGCAGGATATTAGACCGCATCAGTCAGTTCAGAGCAAGTAATAATGAGGTAATGTTAGCGTTAAAGATGTTTTATCAAATAATCCAAAACAGATTAATAGGATTAAATGGTAAATCACAACCAATATCAGGGGGCGATGAGCAGAATAGAGGTTTTAGTATTTGGGATAATAGTGGTTACGCTATTAGTAAACAAGACAGTGGTAGCAGCATATCATCTTACACAGGAAGAATGCTAGCCATAATACTAGGAGGAGAAATATCATTTAATGATAGCTATATATTAGGCATTGCCTACGGCAATATTCATTCATACTTACGATTTAGTGAAACACTAGGCAAAAGCCGTATTAATTCACACATGGTCAGTGCTTATTACCAAAAAGATTTAGATAGAAATGTTTCTCTACAATTAATTGGTTCACTATCAGGTAGCAATATCAAAAATGTAATCAATGCCCAGAGACATGGTAAATCCTATATTCGTGGTATGGGCATTGAAGGTAATTTAAGCTATTATCACAATTTTACAAGTGGTATGCAATTAGTTCCGAACATTAGTCTAAAATATTATAATATGCTGAATAATTTATACAAGGAACAAGGAGCATATGATTATTTGTTAAAGATTTCAAGGAAATCTAGAAAGGTGTTCAACTGTACTATAGGCAGTAAGATAATATTAAATTCTACAGATATTAATTCGCATCTTAAACTAATTCCATCATTACAAGGCAGTATAGAAAGAAATTTTTTTGCAAGTCATAAGGCAATAACAGCTACATTTACAAGTAACCAGGATATTCCTAAAGAGATCAAAAAAGTAGATATGACAAGAAATTCAAGACTAGGGTATAACATAGGTGCCGGAGTAATAGCTCAAAATAATAATATTAAATTACAGTTTGATTACAACTACTACATGCACAAGAAATATAGCACACACTCAGGAACAATTACGGTAAGATTCGATTTATAAATTTTTGAGTTAATAGGGGCTCTGTCCAAATAAGCATACGCATCAAGTTAAGCCATAATTGGGAGTGTTCAACAAACCATACGCATCAAGTTAAGAAAAGCAAGTAGGTTATACTGGTATTACGGTAGTAAATTATGAATTAAAAAGAAGCTAATATATGGTATAAATTTTTGCAAGATTAACAACTAAATTGTGAGAATTTGTACTATGGGGAAAATAGTAAACTTAGCAAAACTATGCCAAGAGTTTTTTGGAGAGACAGCCAATAATTTATCCATTACAACAGGATTTATTAAGAGACAACGAAAAATAACTGGTTCAGCTTTTCTAAAAGCTATAGTGTTTGGTAATATGAGCGATAGTAATTGTAGTCTTGATGGAATGAGTAACTTTTTAAGTGAAGAAACTATAGATATTTCTGCCCAAGGCTTAGACTTTAGGTTTACTAAGGTAGCAGTAAAATTTATGCAGTCAATGTATGAACAATGCTTGAAATTATTTAGAAATACTATGCCGCTTGATTGCAACATTTTGCAGCAATTTCATAGCGTTAAATTATTGGATAGTAGCCATATTATTCTACCTGCCAATATGGCGGATATGTATAAGGGTTGCGGTGCTTGCTATAAGGGGCGTAGTAGTACAGTGCAATCTTCTCTTAAATTACAGGTAGTATTTGATTATTTAAATCAATCGTTAGATAAAGTCGATATAACAAAAGGTATAAGGGCTGATCAAGGATATAGAGAACATTTATCAAACATATCTACTAAGGACTTATTAATATCTGATTTAGGTTATTTTGTCCCAGCTTCATTTATTCAAATTATCGAACTTGGTGCATATTTTATTAGTCGTTATA
Source organism: Rickettsia endosymbiont of Ceutorhynchus obstrictus (assembly GCF_964026565.1). Taxonomy (NCBI): domain Bacteria; kingdom Pseudomonadati; phylum Pseudomonadota; class Alphaproteobacteria; order Rickettsiales; family Rickettsiaceae; genus Rickettsia; species Rickettsia endosymbiont of Ceutorhynchus obstrictus. Next base: position 618,488 of record NZ_OZ032162.1, on the reverse strand, counting down.
AAGCAGATACTAATATATATGACCATATCACTGAGGAAAAAATTGATTTATTAAACTTATTAGATAATAAATTCTTTTTATCAAAAGATGTACTTTTAGGTAAACAAGCAAAAGTTAAGCTACGGATTATATGTCATAAATTGACTGATGAACAGGCTATTGGTAGAAGAAGGAAGGCTAATTTATTAGCTAAGTCTCATAAATATAAATCTTCTTCAAGAAACCAGAGATTACTAGATTGGTCAATATTTATCACTAATATATCAGAGGATATGGTTAATGCTGAGCATATAATGATAATTTATCGAGCAAGATGGCAAATTGAATTATTATTTAAATTATATAAAAGTCATGCAAAAATTGAGAATCTTAAAGGGAGAAGTAAACCTGCAAGAGTTTTGTGTGAATTATATGGTAAATTATGTAGTGTGCTTATTTTTCATGGATTATCGAATTGTGTAGAATTAGCAAATGATAGAGAAATTAGTTTAACCAAAGCATTTATTGAACTACAGAAAAGGTCAAGAGAATTATTCCTGTCTATTACTGGACGTCTTAATGATTTAGAGCAGTTCCTTAAGAAATTAATTATAGATTGGGGGAAATTTTCTTTGAAAGATAAATATCGTAAAACCAGATTATCTTCCTTAAATACACTAAAATTATTAACAATTATGGCTTAACTTGATGCGTATGGTCCAAATAAGTGTGTAAATAAATTCAACAGAGCCCAACAGAGCCTAAAAACAGCATTATCATTTGGAAAAACTCTTTTATTTTTAGTGACCTTGCGTAATTGACTATTGACTTGCATTACAGATGCTCGCGTTTAAAGACTTAATAACTCTTAAGAGTATAGAAGAAACAAAAGAGGAACTTCTAAGCCATTGTAATAATTGCTTTACCACTTTCCTCTTCTGGTCTTTCTGTTCTCATAGAACTCACTTACAGGAGTTATTATAACATAAATATATTAATTAACATATATTTAAGATTTTATATTTATAATAGTATTTACGGCTCTTTGCATATATTCTCGAGCAGTATCATTGGCAAGTCTAGTATACACTGCTGTTGATCTTGGATCTCTATGATTTAGAAGCTGTCCTATTACATATTGATTTGCTCCGGTCATTGCCATCCAGCTTGGTATTGTTCTCCTTAAATCATGGATCCTTAAATTTTCTATTCCTGCCTTTTTACAAATCCTCTTCCACGCTTTCTTTGGTTCCTGCAGGTGACCACTACTGCTGGTCTCACTTGGAAATACCCACATACTAGTAGATTGCTCTTTCCTGGCTTTTAATATTTCTACTGCCTGATCTAGTAAAGGTAAACGGTGAGGATCATCATTTTTAGTTTCTGGAATATATAATTGTTTATCAGCAAAACTTACCTGTTCCCAACGCATAGTAAGTAAATTATCCTTACGAACTGATGTATACAAAGCTATTAAGAAAAAATCTTTCATTACTTGATTTTTCTCTTCTGCTATTGCTGTAAAAAATCGTGGTATTTCTTCCCTAGTTAAATACCTATCTCTAGATTGTTCCTTATGCTTCTTTATTCCAATAACTGGATTTACTGTTAATAATTCCCATTCTATTGCTTTACTAAATACAGGACTTAAAACTTCAAGAAATCTATTAGCTCCATATTTACCGGTTTTAGTTAAATTATTAAATAATTCTTGAATATCTGTTTTTTGAATAGTAGATATTTTTCTAGGATATAAATGTTTTGCATATCTATCTACAGAAGCGGCATAATCTTTCCATCTTTTATTATTAATTTTACTATATTCATTAAGGTATTTATCATAAAGCTCCTTAAAGGTCAGTTCTTTTGATAATCTAGCTTTTTCTTCTACAGGATTATATCCTTTGGCGATCTCACCTTTTAATTCAGATGCTTTGGCTCTAGCATCAATAATTGATAGATCAGGGAACACACCTATTTTAATTCTATGATATTTCTTATCAAGTACTGTGCCCAAATAAAATATTTTACTACCACCATATGATACAATTAGCAATAATCCTTTTTCTTTGGTATCTTTATATACATCTCGTTTTGCCTGTGGAGCTTTAATTTCATGTAATGCTTCTTTAGTAAACAATAGTGATTTAACTGACATAAATCCTACCACAGCTTAATTCATATATAATTAAACTGTAATATGCTTTACTCAGAAAAACAAATCTTATGTTAAATAGGATTATACTTTAAAAAATAATGATTTATCTCGACTATATACAATTTAACAATTAATAGTTGCTATAATTTCTTAGCAAATTCAAAAGGTCTAAATATAATTACCAGATAAAAATTGCTCATGAATTTGAACTAACTATATGCTCATCATATCCACATGTTATTTTTAAATTTGCAATATTTTTTTAATATTGACAAATAATTGCAACTCTACTACAGTTAAGCTATAACTATTTGGTAATAAGGAAAAGCCTTAAATACAAGGGTTATGAGCTACAAATTAGTGTATGAGAAAAAAGCAAAGAAGCAGGGTAGAAGTGGCTTTTAGGTTGACTTCGTAAAGGTCGGGGGTTCGAGCCCCCCATCGCCCACCACCTTACCTCCTAGCTTTTCATAATCTACTAATTTGACCTCCCTACTCTGTATGCTGCTTATATGCTCCTCGCATTTTTAAAAATGGTGTCTTAATTGCTCTATTACCTCGATTAAACCTAATGTTTAAGTTGAGGTCTTATGCACACTATATGCTGCTCACATTTCACTCCTGATTGTGTAATCCATGATGACGGTGATAAAAATCCCACTATCTTCTACAATTTTGTTGGTAATTTTATTCCACCTGAATGGAGTACTCTTACCTCTAATAATGGTAAAATCTTAAGCAAAACTGCAAGGCATCTACTATCTCTAATAGTCTTCCGCTTGCAAATCTATCATAATAATAGCATTGATGAACTTCAGGAAACTTATCACTTCTTTCAAGAGTCCCTAGGCGTGTGTCAAGAACGAGTACGACAATGCTTACTTGAATTACAAAAAAGTAGCTTTATTAAAGTTTATAATGCAACAATCGTGAAATATGGTATTAAATGCCGCAATACTCCTTGTATTAAGCTGGCTAGAAATTTCCGACCATTTTCTCAGAAAATCCACAGCGAAAATGAAAAAAATTTTGCATCAACTCCAAAAAACTTTGGGGTGAAACCCAAAGAAATTTTGCCTCAACCCCAAAAAAGTTTGGATGAGACAATATATATAGATAATAATAAAAATATATCTAATAAATCTAGATATAGCGAATCTATCATTTTTCAAAATGAAAAAAATATATTTAATCATAATAACCAAACTCAGTTACAAGAACAACAACTTGAAACAAATTTACAATTCAAAACAACAAGCTCTATCAATGATCAACAACAAGCTGATAATACCAGTTCATCTAGTACTAATATCACAACAGGTGCTACACGGATTAATACTGCACTACAAGCAGTTATTAATAAAATCTCTAAAAAATATGACTCTACACCATCAAATAGCAATAATGTAGCAATGAATGCCGTTAATCATAAAAGCTGGTTCAAAAGAAAAAAATTAACAGATTTCCATCCCTTAACCCAAGAAGAGGCTGATTTATTACAGGTAAAATCAAATCGAGAATTTAATCTCACTTTTATTAACAAGCTCTTATTGAAATTAGCAGAACAATACCCAGAACATCATTTTGGTCATAAAAAAGTGTTTTTAAATTACATGGCTAAAGCTTTAGCTCATGAACTGAGAGAAACTACTCAAGCTAATTGTCAGCAGTTTCAGTTTAAATCTAGCAATGTTCATAAAGTTAAGGAGCAATATCTAGATAAAATAGAACGTAGTACTGATACTAGCAAACAAGCTCAGCTAAAACGTAAAATTGTTGGTAGTTTTGATCCTGATTCAGCTTATAAATTACTAAGCTCCTGCTTATTTATTGGGGTAGTAGGTAATAGCTATCAAATAAAACTGCTTAAAACTATTACGCTTTCAGAACATAGCAAAGATAAAATACTACAGCAAGTACAAATGATCTATGGCAGTAATATTAGGCAGTTACAAATCATACCATTTGCTGAACTTAAAGCGAAGCAGAATAATACTGAAGATGAAAAACAAAATTACCTACTGCAGCTTAGCAAGCAATTAAATACTGATTCAATAGTAAGCGTCTGGTAAAGGCGGTATAGATTTATAAGTTTAATCTAGTATAATATTCCAAGGGAGGAGGTCTGCAATTTTATTGGCTTTATAATCCTGAATGATTGCAAGAACTTTTTGCAGATATTTCCAAGGATTGATGTTATTTAACTTAGCAGTTTCGATAATGGAATAGATAATAGCGGCAGTATGACCGCCACTGTCTGATCCAGCAAAAAGCCAATTTTTTCGCCCTATGGCAATTGATCTCATAGCACGCTCTGCGGCATTGTTATCGATTTCTATTTTTCCATTATCCAAGAATCTCATCAGTGCTTTTTGATTATTTAAAGCATAAGAAATAGCTTTTGCTGTACTGCTTTTTTTGGGTAGTTGATCATATGCTTTCCTAAAACCGGTAAACAATTTTTCCACCAACACTTTAGATTTTTTCTGTCGTTCCTCTAGCCGCTTATCAGGTTCTAATCCTCTTATATCAGCTTCGATGCTATAAATTTCACCAATCTGCTCCAATATGGCAATAGCGATATTGGCTTTATCATTTGCTATTGTTACTTCATAAAACTTACGACGCATATGAGCCCAGCATGCTGCTTCTTCTATCTTGGTTGCTGATTTTTCATCATTAATATATAATTGATCATAACCAGTATAAGCATCTGCATGTAGAACTCCTGTAAAATCTTTTAAATGCTCAAGCGGTCTTGTGCCTTTCCGGTCAGGACTATAAAAATAACAAACTGCAGCTGGAGACTTATTTCCATGAGGTCTACCGTCTAATACATAGCTCCATATTCTCCCAGTTTTAGTTTTACCAATCCCAGGAGCTAACACTTTCACTGGCGTATCATCGCCATGAATTTGTGCACCTGAGAATACAAATCGTTGAATTGCTCCCGCTATCGGCTCTAGCAATCTAGCACATTGACCCACCCAGCTTGCCATTGTCGTCCTTGAAATCTCCACGCCTTCTCTATCGTAAATTTGTGATTGACGATAGAGCGGTAGATGATTGCAATATTTTTGAACTAGAATATATGCCAATAACCCAGCTCCAGCCTTACCTTTGTCAATGGCTTTTGATGGGGCATAGGCTTGAACTATCTTCTCACAATTAATACAGGCACAGCGTGGTCTTATATGACGTATCACCTTAAATGATGATGGAACATATTCTAACGTTTCTGAAATATCATCACTTATCTTGCGAAATTCTACTCCACCACAGGAGGGACATTTTTCGGCAGGATTTAATACCTCATCTTCTCTTGGTAAATAATCCGGTAATTTCCGCCGCTTTGCTAGCTGCTTGCTATCCTTA